>JASGGH010000001.1:0-101697 GCA_047605105.1 Novosphingobium sp.
GCAAGGAAGTCTGGGACATCCTCGACGAAGTCATTCGCGAGCACCCGGTCATGCTCAACCGCGCGCCGACGCTCCACCGCCTCGGCATCCAGGCCTTCGAGCCCGTGCTGATCGAGGGCAAGGCGATCCAGCTCCACCCGCTCGTCTGCTCGGCCTTCAACGCCGACTTCGACGGTGACCAGATGGCCGTCCACGTGCCGCTTTCGCTGGAAGCCCAGCTCGAAGCGCGCGTGCTGATGATGTCGACCAACAACATCCTCTCGCCCGCCAACGGCAAGCCGATCATCGTGCCCTCGCAGGACATGGTGCTAGGCCTCTACTACCTGTCGATGGACCGCCAGGGCGAGCCGGGCGAAGGCATGCTGCTGGCCGACATGGCCGAAGTGCATCAGGCGCTGGAAGTCGGTGCGGTCACCCTGCACTCGAAGGTCGTCGCCCGCGTGCCGCAGACCGACGAGAACGGCCAGCAGTACCTCAAGCGCTTCGAGACCACGCCGGGCCGCATGCTGATCGGCGAGTGCCTGCCCAAGAGCCACAAGGTGCCCTTCGACGTCGTCAACCGCCTCCTCACCAAGAAGGACGTCGGCGACGTGATCGACGAGGTGTACCGTCACACCGGCCAGAAGGACACGGTGCTGTTCGCCGACGCGATCATGACCCTGGGCTTCCGCAATGCGTTCAAGGCGGGCATCTCGTTCGGCAAGGACGACATGATCATCCCCGACAGCAAGGACGCGCTGGTCGAGGAGACCAAGGCCCTGGTCGCCGACTACGAGCAGCAGTACCAGGACGGCCTGATCACCCAGCAGGAAAAGTACAACAAGGTGATCGACGCCTGGAGCCGTTGCGGCGACCAGGTGGCCAACGCCATGATGGACGAGATCAAGGCAACCCCGCTGGACGACCAGGGACGCGAGGCCCAAGTCAACTCGATCTACATGATGTCGCACTCCGGTGCGCGTGGTAGCCCGACCCAGATGAAGCAACTCGCGGGCATGCGCGGCCTGATGGCCAAGCCGTCGGGCGAGATCATCGAGACCCCGATCATCTCGAACTTCAAGGAAGGCCTGACCGTCCTCGAATACTTCAACTCGACCCACGGCGCCCGCAAGGGCCTCGCGGACACCGCGCTGAAGACCGCGAACTCGGGCTACCTGACCCGCCGCCTGGTCGACGTGTCGCAGGACTGCGTCGTGATCATCCCCGACTGCGGCACCGAACGCGCGCTGGAAATGCGCTCGATCGTGCAGGGCGGCTCGGTGATCGCCTCGCTCGGCGAGCGCATCCTGGGCCGGACCCTGGCCGAGGACATCGTCGACAAGGACGGCACGGTCATCGTGCCCAACGGCACGCTGCTCGATGAGCCGACCACCGCGAAGATCGAGGCGACCGGACTCCAGTCCGCGCGCATCCGCTCGCCGCTGGTCTGCGAGGCGACCCAGGGCGTCTGCGCCAAGTGCTACGGGCGCGACCTCGCCCGCGGCACGCCGGTCAACATCGGCGAGGCGGTCGGCGTCATCGCCGCCCAGTCGATCGGCGAGCCCGGCACCCAGTTGACCATGCGCACCTTCCACATCGGCGGCGCGGCGCAGGTCAACGAGCAGTCGCACCTCGAGGCGATCAGCGACGGCACCGTGGTCTACCGCGACATCCCGACGATCACCGACAAGCGCGGCCGGCGCCTGTCGCTCGCCCGCAACGGCGAGATCGTGGTGCTCGACACCGAAGGCCGCGAGCGCGCGATGCACCGCGTGCCCTACGGCACGCACCTGCTCCACGAGGACGGCGCCAAGGTGAAGGAAGGCGAGCGCCTGGCCGAGTGGGACCCGTTCACCCTGCCGGTCATCACCGACCAGCCCGGCATCGTGAAGTTCCAGGACGTGATCGAAGGCCGCACCATGGCCGAGCAGTCGGACGAGGCGACCGGCATGGTCAGCCGCGTCATTACCGAGAACCGCGGCTCGGCGCGTTCGAAGAAGGAGGATCTGCGTCCGCGGATCACCCTGCTCGACGAGACTTCGGGCGAGGCGGCGCGCTACCTGCTCGCTCCGGGCACGACGCTCTCGGTCGAGGACGGCCAGCAGGTCGAGGCGGGCGACGTCGTCGCCCGCGCCAGCCGCGAAGCCGCCAAGACCCGCGACATCACCGGCGGTCTGCCGCGCGTCGCGGAACTGTTCGAAGCCCGCATCCCCAAGGACAACGCGATCATCGCCAAGACCTCGGGCCGGATCGAATTCGTCCGCGACTACAAGGCCAAGCGCAAGATCGCGATCATCCCCGAGGAAGGCGATCCGGTGGAATACCTGATCCCCAAGTCGAAGGTGATCGACGTCCAGGAAGGCGACTGGGTCAAGAAGGGCGACAACCTGATCTCGGGCTCGCCCAACCCGCACGACATCCTCGAAGTGCTCGGGGTCGAGGCTCTGGCCGAATACCTCGTCGCGGAGATCCAGGAGGTCTATCGCTTGCAGGGCGTGAAGATCAACGACAAGCACATCGAGGTGATCGTCCGCCAGATGCTGCAGAAGGTCGAGATCACCGACGGCGGGGACACCACCCTGCTCGCCGGCGAGCAGCTCGATTACGAGGAAATGAACGAATACAACGCGAAGCTCGAAGCCGGCCAGAAGCCGGCCGAGGGCAAGCCGGTGCTGCTGGGCATCACCAAGGCTTCGCTGCAGACCCGTTCGTTCATCTCGGCGGCCTCGTTCCAGGAGACCACCCGCGTGCTCACCCAGGCGGCGGTCGAGGGCAAGAAGGACTCGCTGATCGGCCTCAAGGAGAACGTGATCGTCGGCCGTCTCATCCCCGCCGGCACCGGCGCGGGCATGAACCGGCTCCGGGTGGCGGCTTCGTCGCGCGATGCCGCGCTCCGGGCGCAGTACCGCAAGCTGCAGGAAGCCCTTATCGCGCCGAACTCGGCCGCCGAGGAGCATGCCGCCGAACTCGCCCAGGGCCCCGAGGCCGCGATCGGCGACGATCCGCTGGCGAGCATGGAAGGCGAGACCCACGGCACCGATGCCGATGCGGGCGACTACCTGATCAAGGACGAAGGGGCCGAATAAGCCTTCCCCGTTCGAGACGGACCAAGCAAGGCCCCGCCGGAGCGATCCGGCGGGGCTTTTCATTGGCGATTGCATCGATTGCAAACGTGGCAGATCGAGCCGCAAGCAGCCAGCCCCCGGGCGCCGAGGATCCTTTCACACGAACCCGTTCATGCCGAGGCCGAAACCCCTTCGCGCCAGTTCCTGAGGCCCGGTTCGGCCGCGGGCTCGACCTCCACGGTCACCCCGGTATAGAGCGCCATGCCGGTCAGGGTGTCCATGTCGTCGGCGCTGGTCAGCAGGTTGACGTTGGCGTGCTCGTGGCCGTGCGGGATCGAGGCGATGCCGCGGCGCGTCGCAGGATCGATCACCGCGGTCAGGAAGATCTCGCCCGACTTGTTGTAGACCCGCACCTTCTGCCCATCGACGATGCCGCGCTCGGCCGCGGTCTCGCTGCTCAGGATGATGTCGGCCGGCACTTCGTAGAAATCGACCTGGCCGTTGAACTTCCGCCGCTGCCGGCGCGAGGTGTAGACCAGCGGCTTGTTGCGGCCGAGGTACTGCTCGTCCTCGCTGCGCAGCTTGGTCCACTGGCCCAGGATTTCCGGCACCGCGAGCCGCCAACCGCCCATCCGCTCGAAATGCCGCTCGACCCAGTCGGCGGGGAATTCCATCGGCCATTCGACGTAGCGTTTCTCCTGCAGCTCCTCGAAGGAGCAGCGGGCGTGTCGCATCAGGCGGGAGAGCATGTATTCGTCGGCGCCGGGCACCAGGTCGCTCTCGGGCAGATAGTCGGGCACCGGCAGCCCGGCGCGGGACATGAACTGCGACAGGATCCACCAGGCCGAGCGCCGCTCGCCCATCGGCTCGACCAGCGGCGGGCTGTACTGCAGGTTCACGTTCCAGTTAAGCGTGTCCCAGCGGATCAGCTCATGGCGCTCCAGGCCGTATTTCGGCGGGAGGATATGGGTCGCGAACTCGGTCGATTCGGTATGCGCGATCTCGGTGTTCACATGGAATTCGAGCTTGGGCAGCGCGGCCTTCAGCGCGTTGGTATCCGGGAACGAGCGGATGATGTGCCCGCCGAAGTTGAACAGCGCGCGGATGTTGCCGGCCTCGATCTCGGTCGGCAGCGAGGCGCAGGGCCACTCGCCCATGATCCCGGTCACGTCGGGCCGCGTCTTGGGGCCGGGCGTGAAGGCGGTCTCCATGATCGGAAACTCGATCTCCTCGAACTTGTTCATCGCGCCCGGATGGAACCAGGCCCCGCGCTCCGCATTCATCGAGCCGGTCAGGACCATGATGACCCAGGCGAAGAACTGGGTGATGTTGCACCCCACCGACATGGTGACGCCGGTGCCGGTCTCGATCGAGCACTTGCCATGGCGGACGATCGCATCGAACAGATCGCGGATGTCCTGCTCCGGCACCCCGGCGATCTCCGCGGCATTGGCCAGGGTCACGCTTTCCAGCGTCGCGCGCAGTTCGCCCAGGCCCTGGACCTGCTGCTTGAGCGTGACCTTGCCGGTGTCGATCAGTTCCTTGATGATCCAGCCGAAGATCCAGTAGTCCTTGCCGGGATAGGGCTGGATGTGCCGGGTCGACATCCTGGCGGTCTCGGTCGCCACGGGATCGAGCGTCCAGACCTCGCCCCGGGCCAGCACCGGCTTCAGCCACTTGCCGGGATTGAACATGCCGGTGTTGTGGGCATGGCTGACCATCGGGTTGGTGCCGACGTAGATCAGGAGGTCGACCTTGTCGTAGTCGGTCCGCGGGCTCAGCGCATAGGTTCCGGCCATCGCCCCGGCGAGCATCGGCTTGGAGCAGCCGTCGTTGGTCAGCGGCGAGAACTTGGGCGGCCCGCCCAGCGCGGCGTGGAAGGCCTCCATCATCGTGTAGCCCGACGAATCGATGCCCAGCCCGCTGCCGAAATACATGCCGATCGAATGCGGCCCGTGCTTGTCGATCGTCCGCCGCAGATGGAGCGCGACGTCGTCGAGCGCCTCATCCCACGAGACTTCGACCAGCATGCCGTCCTTGCGGATCATCGGCCTGGTGATCGGGTTCGGCCGGTGCAGCACCTTGCCGATCGCGCGGCCCTTGGGACAGGTATAGCCCTTGCTCAGCGGGTGCTCGAAATCGCCCTTCACCCGGACGATCCGGTTGTTCGGCACGTCGACGTCGACGGCGATGCCGCAGACCGTCGAGCAGATCCGGCAATAGGTTCGCTTCGTTTCCACTCCCGCGGCCGGCGGAGGGGACATCGTGGTGGCCATGGCGCTCTTCCCGATCGGCTGCCCGCGGCGAAATGCCGCGGCAGCTTTTGCGGAATGGTCTCACGGCTGGACGAGATTGCAAGCGTTTGATCGGGCCGCGCGCGCCCTCATCGCATCAGCAGGATCGAAATCCGCCGGTTGCGCGGGTCTTCGGGGTGGTCCTTGACCAGCAGTTCGCGGTCCGCGACGCCTTCGATCCGGCGGAAGCGGCTCTCGGCGATGCCGCTGCCGATCAGCGACTGGCGGGTGGCCTCGGCCCGGCCGGCGGAGAGCGACCAGTTGTTCGCGCCGCCGCCGCTCTTCCACGGAGTGGCGTCGGTATGACCGCGCAGCGTCAGCCCGCCGAGCTCGGGGCGCACCGTATCGGCGATCGCCCGGAGCAGCTGGGTCGCCTCGGGGGTCAGGATGGTGGTGCCCATCCGGAACATCGAGAAGTCGGCGTCATCGACCAGGTCGATGCGGATGCCCTCGGTGGTATCGACCATGCGCACCTGCTTGGCCAGGCGGCGCATCGCCTGCGAGGCGTTGAGCTTCTTGGTCAGCTCCTCCTGCATATGCGCGACGCGCTTGATGTTCGAGCCGCCTTCCTTGGGGCCGCCGGTGGCGTCGCGCGGGATCGTCAGGGCGCGGGTGCCGGTCTGGCCGGCCTGGTGCGGATAGTTGTCGACGTCGGTGATCGACGAGCCGCCGAGCAGGCCGGCGTTCGAGCCGGCGCTCGCCTCGCGGGTCTTGATCAGGGTCGGCGTGAAGTAGTCGGCAATGCCCTTGCGCTGCTTCTCGGTCGTGGCGCCGAGCAGCCAGAGCAGCAGGAAGAAGGCCATCATCGCGGTCACGAAGTCGGCATAGGCGACCTTCCAGGCGCCGCCGTGGTGCCCCCCGGCGACGACCGTGACCTTCTTGACGATGATCGGCCGGGGCGGCTCGTTCTTCCCCCGGGCGGCGGCGGCCATGGCTCAACGTCCCCGCAGCGCGTCGAGCAGTTCCGAGAGGCCCGGACGGAAGGCATGGCCCAGGCCCGAGCGGGCGCTCTCGACCACCAGCGGCTGGGGCCAGCCGTGGAGCGAGGCGATGACGACCTGCTTGACCGCGTGGAAGATCTGCTCGTCCTGATCGGTGACCTGCTTGAGGCGCGAGGCCAGCGGGGCGACGATGCCGTAAGCGAGCAGCACGCCCATGAAAGTGCCGACCAGCGCCGAGCCGATCATGCCGCCCAGCACGCTCGGCGGCTTGTCGATCGAGCCCATGGTCTTGACCACGCCGAGCACGGCCGCGACGATGCCCAGCGCGGGCAGGGCGTCGGCCAGGCTCTGCAGGATGTGGCCCGGCTCGTTCATCTCGTGGAAGTGCGTCTTCATGGCATTGTCCATGACCTCTTCCACCGCGTGGACTTCGAGCGTGCCCGAAGACACGACGATCAGGGTCAGGGTGTCGCAGATCAGATGGGTCAGGGCCTTGTTGGCGAGCAGCCGCGGGAATTCGGCGAAGATCGCCGAGTTCTGCGGCTCGGCCACGTGGCTTTCGAGCGCGACCGGGCCTTCGCTGCGCAGCAGCTTCATCAGCCGCGTGGTCAGCGCGATCGCATCGATATGGTCCTGCTTGTTGTGCTGCGGGCCCTTCATGATCTTCTTGAAGCAGGCGCCGAGGCCCTTGAGCTCGTGCATCGAGTTGCCGGTGACCAGCGCGCCGACCGCGGCGCCGCCGATAATCAGCATTTCGTGCGGGATGGCGTGCATGACCGGGCCGAGCGCGCCGCCGGTAATGGCGAATCCCCCGAAGACCATGGCGATCAGGATAAGGATCCCGACGATAGCGAACATGCGAATTACCCCCGTGAAACCGTCTCGTCAGCGCAGCATGTCGAACAGCGACAGCTGCGCCAGCTTGGTGAAGCTCGCCTGGCTCGCTTCGAGTACCGTCATCATCTGCGTCAGCTTGGCCATGGCCGTCGGAATGTCGGTCTGGCCGATCTGCTGTTCCTCTTCGGCGCGCAGTTCGCCGACATTGGTCCGGTGCTCGGTCGTCAGGTCGATCCACGACAGGCGCGAGCCGACCACGGTCTGCGCCGTGGAGACCGTATCGAGCCCCTGGTCGATCGCGCTCAGCGTGTCGCGCGCGACCTGGGCCGGATCGGTCGCCGCGCCGCCCAGCGCGTCGGCGAGGCCCTTGACCACGGCCATGAAATCGGTCGGGTTGCCGTCGACCGAGAAGTTGAAGGCCTCGGGCCCGGTCATGCCGCGCACCACGGTCTGGCCTTCGCCGAGCGAGATCTCGCCGGCGCTGGCCGTCCCGCCGTAGACCGCGTTGCCCGACCCATCGAGCGTATAGGGATCGCCCGCCAGTTCCCCGCCGAACAGCGAGTGGCCCGCACTGTCGCGGCTGTTGGCCAATGCGACCATCGAGGCGTGGATGCCCTGGAGCTCGGTGGCGTAGGCGGCCCGCTGGCTGTCGGTGAGCGTGTCGTTGCCGGCGGCGAGCGCGATTTCCCTCACCCGCTGGCCGAATGTGGTGAGCGAGGTCAGGGCCTGGTCGGTGAGGCTGAGATCGGCGCTGGCGCGGTTGGCATTGACCGCGTCGATGCCGGACATCGTTTCCGCCCGCGCGAGCTGGCGCAGGCGCGAGGCGACCACCGGATTTTCCGAGGAGCGCGCCAGCTTCTGGCCGCTGCTGAGCTGCTCCTGCACGTCTTCCGCCTGCTTGCGCAGGGTGGTCATGCCCAGGATCGACCGTTCGTAGAAGGCGCTCGTGCTGTTGCCGATCAAGGTCATGGCTTACCTTCCGAGAGCGACGATGGTGTCGAAGATATCGGTGGCGACCTGCATCACCCGCCCCGAGGCCTGGAAGGCCTGCTGGAACCGCAGGAGGTTGACCGCCTCCTGGTCGAGGTCGACGCCGGCCTGGGCCTGGAGCGCGATCAAAGCGTTGCTGGCGATCGTCGCCAGCGCGTCGCGGCTGACCGAGCGGCCCTGGACCGTGCTCGAGATATCGAAGATCGCGGCGTCCATCCCGCCCGCCGGATCGGCCGTACTCAGGGCCGCGCGCAGCGCGTCGAGATTGGCCGAATTGCGGCTGTCGGCGTCCTCCCCCGCGGGCGCCGTGGCAAGGCCGGTGCCGTTGGCCAGGACCATCTCGATGTCGCCGGCAGTGGTGCCGCTGAACATCGGCTGGCCGGCCGCCCCGGTAAGGTCCACGCCGGCGGCCTGGGCGTCGTTCACCGCGGTGATCACGCTGTTCGCAACCGCGTCGATCCGGCTGCGGGTATCGACCAGCTTGGTCAGCGCCAGCGACTGGCCGGCCAGCGAACCGCCCGCGATCGTCACCGGCGAGGCGTCGAGCGTGAAGGAGATCGTCCCGTCCGCCGCGGTGGTCATCGCCAGCGGCGAGGCGGTGCCGCCGGTGACCAGCGAGGTGCCCGGGGTGCCGCCGAGCGTGACCTGCACGGTCTGGTCGGCGGCGATCGTGGTCTTGATGTCGGTATAGTTGCTGAGCTGCTGGAGCAGGCTGTCGCGCTGGTCGAGCAACTGGGTCTGGTCGCTCGAGGCGTCGGCGGCGCGGGCCAGCCGCAGGTTCACGCGGGCGAGCTCCTCGGCCAGCTTGTTGACCTGGGTGACGCCGTCGTTCGCCTCGAACTGCAGGCCGTCGCGCACCGAATCCAGCCCCTGGCTGGCGATGTTGAAGCTGTTCGCCATGGTCCGCGCCTGCTCGACCACCGAAGCGCGGAGCGAGGCGTTGGTCGGATCGGCTGCAAGCTCCTGGAGCGCGCCTTCGAAGTTGACGATCGCGGTATAGACATCGGCGCCCTCGACGGCGGATTCGATGTTCTCCAGGCCCGCGACCTCGGCATTGGCGCGCGCGGCATCGGCGCCGGTGCGGCGCACCTCGGACTGGCGGAAGAGGTCGGCGTTGCGGACGATGGCGCTGAGGCGCACGCCCGACAGCGAGATATCGCCGCTCTGACCGATGCCGCCGGCGGAGGCGACCTCCTTGAGCGAAACCGAACGGCGGACATAGCCCTCGCTGGATGCGTTGGCGATGTTCTGCGCGGTGACGTCGAGCGCGATGCGCGCCGCATTGGCGCCGCTCTTGCCGATCGAGAGGAGGTCGGATGCCATCTATCAGCCCTTCTTGTCCGTGAGCGCGGAGGTCGCGCCGGTGACGGCGCCGGTAGCGGCGTCGGCGGCCGTGCCGATCAGGCGCGACATCTGCGCCTCGATCTGCTTGGCCAGGCCGAGCGTGCCGGTCTGGGCGACCATGTCGGCGATCTTGCTGTCTTGCATCTCGCGGAAGGTATCGACCGCGCCCGAGCCGAACAGCTCGTCGCCGAAGCCGGCCTGGCGGGCCGACGACAGCATCTGGCGCACGAAGATCGCTTCGAACTGCTGGGCCGCGCCCTTGAGCCTGGCCCCGGTCGCATCAACCCCCGACGTTGCCGCCGAAAGCGCGGTGCCGGCGATGGTGTTCGGAATCGCGGTCATATCACCGTCATCTCCGCCTTGAGGGCCCCGGCCTGCTTGAGCGCTTCGAGGATCGCGACCAGGTCCGAGGGGCTGACACCCAGCAGGTTCAGCGCGTCGACGATCTTGGACAGCGAGGCGCCGCCCTTGAACATCGCGACATGGCCGCCGCTCTCGTCGGTCGAGATGGTCGAGCTCTCCTGAACGGCGGTCTGCCCCCTGCTGAATGCGTTCGGCTGGCTGATCGTCGGCTTCTCGTCGATGCGGATGGTCAGCTTGCCGTGGCTGATCGCCGCGGGCGACAGGCGCACCGCCGAATTGATCACCACCGTGCCGGTGCGGCTGTTGACGATGACCCGGGCCGGGGTTTCCGCCGGAGTGACCTCGATCATCTCGATCGCCGCCATCATCGAGCCGCGGGCGTCCCCGCCGCCGGGCAGGCGGAAGGCGATGCTCACCCCGTCTTCCAGCGTGGCCGTGCCGGGGAAACGCTTGTTCACCGCATCGCGCACGCGCTGGGCGGTGAGGAAGTCCGAATTGAACAGGTTGAAGCGCAGGACCTCGCTGGATTCGAAGCCCGTGGCGACCGCGCGCTCGACGCTGGCGCCCTCGGCGATCCGGCCGACGGTCGGGATGTTCACCGTGACCTGGCTGCCGTCCTTGGCCGAGATGCCGAGGCCGCCGACGGCGAGGTTGCCCTGCGCCATCGCGTAGATCTGGCCGTCTGCGCCCATCAGCGGGGCGAGGATCAGCGCGCCGCCGCGCAGGGACTTGGCCTTGCCGATCGCCGAGACGGTGATGTCGATCTTCTGCCCCGGCTTGGCGAAGGCCGGCAGGTCGGCGGTGATCAGCACCGCGGCGGCATTCTTGAGGCCCGGCGAGACGCCCGGCGGCAAGGTCACGCCGAGGCGGCCCGAGGCGCCCTTCATGGCCTGGGTCAGATATTCGAGGTTGTCGTCGCCGGTGCCGGCGAGGCCCACCACGATGCCGTAGCCGGTGAGCTGGTTCGAGCGGACGCCCTGGAAGGCGCCGAGGTCGCGCACGCGCTCGGCATGGGCGGCCACCGGCAGCAGGGCTGTCGCGGCGGCGATGAGGGGAAGAAGAATACGGCGCATCTCGGGGGACCTCAGAACGGGCTGACGATGTTGAACACGCGGCTGAGCCAGCCTTCGCGGCCCGAACGCTGGATCGACCCGTTGCCGGTATATTCGATCCGCGCATCGGCCACCTGGTTCGAGCGGATGCGGTTCTGCTGGTCGACATCGGACAGCCGGACGATGCCGGAGAACTGGACCCATTCGTTGCCCTGGCTGAGCAGCATGCGCTTTTCTCCGCGAACCAGGGCGGTCCCGTTGGGCCGCACCTCGACGATGGTGACTCCGACCTCGCCGGCCAGCGAGTTCGTCTGGGTGGTGTTCCCCCCTCCCTTGAACGACGATTGGCTCGAAGCTTTAAGGGCTTCGGGGCTGGCAAGGGCCAGCGCGCCCTCGCTCGGCGGGGTGATCGAGGCGCCGCCCGAGCGGTCCTGCTTGGTCGACACGGTCTTGGAGGTCGTGGTCTGCTCGACCAGGACGATCGTGATCATGTCGCCGACCTGCTTGGCGCGGTTGCCTTCGACCAGGCCGGCGTAGCCGGCATTGACGTTGAAGATCGAGCCGGCGGTGGCCGGAGCCGGCGCGGCGGGAGCCGGCACGGCGGGCTGGAACCCTTGCGGCGGCTTCTTCGCCAGCGCGGGGGCGGCCAGGGCCGCAGCGGCGATCGCCGTGGCGGCGAGCAGCGGCAGGCGCGGCGTGCGCCGGGTGCCGGGCGGACGCGGTTTCGCGCGGTTCCAGGCGGGGAGCGCGAGCGGCAGGGGGGCGGGTCCGGTCATGGTTCCTACAGCGTCTGGTTGGCGTTCTTGAGCATCTCGTCGACCGCCGAGATCATCTTCGAATTGATCTCGTAGGCGCGCTGGCACTCGATCATGTCGACCATCTCCTCGACGATGTTGACGTTCGAGGCTTCGAGCATGCCCTGGCGGATCTGGCCGCGGCCGTTCTCGCCGGCAACGCCGATCTGGGCCGCGCCGGAGGCGCCGGTCTCGACCAGGAAGTTGTCGCCTTTGGCCTGGAGGGCCGCCGGGTTGGCGAAGCTGGCGATGGTGATCTGGCCGAGCTGGGTCGCCTCGGAACTGCCGGCGACGACCGCCGAGACGGTGCCGTCGGGCGAGATCGCGATCGAGCTCGCACCCTCGGGAACCGTGATCGCCGGCTGGAGCGCATAGCCCTGCGCCGTCACGAGCAGGCCTTCGGCCGAGCGCGAGAAATTGCCCGCGCGGGTATAGCCCAGTTGGCCGCCGGGAAGCTGGATCTGGAAGAACCCGTCCCCGTCGAGCGCCAGGTCGAGCGCGTTGCTGGTCGTCTCGAGCGAGCCCTGGGTGGCGATCCGGGCGGTCGACTGGACGGCGACGCCGGTGCCGAAGTTGAGGCCCGTGGCATAGGCCGTCTCGGTGCTGGATTGCTGGCCGGCGACGCGGGCGTCCTGATAGGCGAGCGTCGCGAAGTTGGCGCGGTCGCGCTTGAAGCCGGTGGTGCCGACATTGGCGAGGTTGTTGGCGATGACGCGCATCCGCGCGTCCTGCGCCTCAAGCCCGGTACGGGCGACCTGCAGAGCTGAAGTGGGCATGGGTTCGGTCCTTCAGGTTGAAATCAGGAAATCCGCATCAGCGACGTGCCGGACTGGTCGATGTCGCGGGCAGTGGCGATCAGCTTGGTGCGGATGTCGAACAGGCGCTGGGCCTGGATCATCTGGACGATCATGTCGCTGGGCTTGACGTTCGACTGCTCAAGCGAGGCGGGCAGCACTTCCGCATTCTCGTCAGCCGGCAGGATGCCGCCGCCAACGACGCGGAACAGGCCGTCCAGAGCCTTGCTCACGCTGCTGCCTTGGGGGCTGGCGAGCTTGATCCGGTCGATCGCCTCGGGCGGCTGGCTGGGGTCCTCGGCATTGGCCACCAGGACCGAGCCGTCCTTCGCGATGCTCACCTGCGCGCCGGGCGGGACGGTGATCGGCCCGGAAGCACCGACCACCGGGCGGCCGTCGCCGTTCTCCAGCACCCCGGTCACGGAGATCGAAAGGTCTCCGCGCCGGGTATAGGCCTCGGTGCCGTCCGCCGCCTGGACCGCGAGCAGGGCGTCGCCGTTCATGGCGATGTCCAGCGGGCGGCCCGTGGCCATGACCGCTCCCGCCGACATGTCGGCCCCGCGCACCTCGCCGTCGCTCATCGCCCGCGCTTCGAGGGCAGGCCCCTTCAGCGTGACGGGCGTCGAGTGGATCAGCTCGGCGCGGAAGCCGATCGTCTCGGAATTGGCCATGTTGTTCGCCAGCACGCGCTGGCGATTCATGGAATCCGTCATCCCGGACATGGCGGTGAAGATCAGGCGGTCCATGGCAGGTTACTCCAATGATCCCGAGTGTTCAGGATCAGGTCCGCAGGTTGATGATCGTCTGCGAGATCTGGGTCGCAGTATCGATCGCCTTGGCGTTGGCCTGGAAGTTGCGCTGCGCGGTGATCAGGCCGACCAGCTCGTCCGAGAGATCGACGTTGGAGCGCTCCAGCGAGCCCGAGAGCAGGCTGCCGAAGGGGCCGTCGCCAGGCTCGCCATAGGTCGGGGCGCCCGACAGCCCGGTCTGCTGCCAGTTCGACGAGCCGACCTGCTTGAGGCCGGTGGGCGAGATGAACGAGGCGAGCGCGACCTTGCCGATGATTATGTTGGAGCCATCGGCGTAAGAGGCGATGATATTGCCGTTCTCGTTGACCGCGACGCCAGCGAAGTCGGCCGGCGGGGTCGCCGTGTTCTGCGCCGGGATCTGCGCATCGACCGGCGTGGTCGAGGTCGCGTCCCCGGTGACCGGATCGGTCGGGAAGACCTGGAGCCGATTGTTCAGGCCATCGTGAATGAAGCCGTTTTCATCCACCTGGAAGCTGCCGTTGCGGGTGAACAGCGCCTCGCCGCCGGGGTTCGAGACCATCTTGAAGAAGCCGTCGCCGTTGATCGCGATGTCCAGCGCCGAGCCGGTCTGCTCGATGGGGCCGAGTGCGAAGTTCTGCTCGACCGCCTCGACCGAGGCGCCGATGCCGACCGTCATCTTGGGGCTGCTGTAGGACGATGCCGCGACGATGTCCGCAAACTCGACGCGGCTCTTCTTGAACCCCGTGGTCTCGACGTTCGCGATGTTGTGCGAGACGACCCCGAGCTGGGTCTGGGCGTTCTTCAGGCCGCTTAGCGAAGTATAGAATGACATGGCAATTCTCCTGATAAATCGGGTTCGTGAACTCAGACGGTAACGGTGGGGTCGGTGGCGGCGGCAGAAGCGTCGTCGTCGGTCTCCGTAGCCGGCGTCGAGGTCGCGGCAGTGGCAGCGGTGGTCGCCGACTGGCTGACCGCCGTGGCCGCCGCCGCCTGCTGCGCGGCCAGGATCGCATCCAGCTTCTGACCCAGGCTCTCCAGCGTCGTGTTGATGTCGCTGACGCCGGCAAGCTGGGAAAACTGGGCCATCTGGGCGAGCATTTCCTTGTTGTCGACGGGATCGAAGGGGTCCTGCGCCTTCATCTGTTCGGTCATCAGGCGCAGGAAATCGCTCTGCCCGAGCGCGGCAAAGCCGTACTGCTGGGTAGTGCTGGTGGTGGTCGGATTGACGACGTCGTAAACGCTCATTTCAGCCTCATCGTATCGAGCATAAGCTGCTTGGCGGTCGAAAGGGCCTCGACCAGGTTCTGGTACTGGCGCGAGCTATCGAGCATCTCGACCATCTCGGCGTTCTCATCGACGGGGGCGGTCCACACGTCGCCGTTCTCGTCGGCGAGCGGATGGCCCGGGTTGTGCTCGCGCACCGCGGCGGCCGGGCTCTTGTAGATGCCCTTGACGTCCACGGTGGACATGCCGGTCTTGGCGTCGAGCTGCTCGGCGAAGACCGGGCGGATCGGCTTGTAGGCGCCTTCCTCGGTGGCCGAGACCGAGCCCGCGTTGGCGAGGTTCGAGGCCGCCGCGTTCATCCGCACCATCTGTGCGGACATGCCGCGCTGGGCCAGCGCGAAGAGGCTCATGCCGTTGGTCGGAGCGCCCATCCTCAGTCTCCCTTGAGCGCGCGGGTGATCGTATCGACCCGGCCGCGGATGAACGAGAGCGTGGCGGTGTAGCCGACGGCGTTCTCGGAAAAGGCGACCTGCTCGTTGCCGATCTCGACGGTATTGCCGTCGAGCGAGGGCATCGTGGGGACGCGGTAGCGGGTGGCTCCGGCGATCGCCTGGTCGGCACTGGCGCCGCCTTCGGTGCGCGCCTTGAGCGCCGCGGCGAAGTCGATGTCGCGCGCCTTGTAGCCGGGCGTCGCCGCATTGGCGATGTTCGAGGTCAGCAGGCCCATCCGCTGCGAACGCAGCTCGAGCGCCGCGGCATGGATGCCGAACAGTCCCTGGGTCATCGGTGTATCGCTCATCGCGTCAACTCCGTTCGTGTCACGAAACAATGATTGCAAAGGCCGTGCCAATTCCAAAAATGGCGGAATTGCGTGGGCATAGGCCGGCAAGCGGGCGGCAACCGAGCGGCAAAGTTCTGCCGGAAGCGGCAAAGTTCGGCCATTCGCTGAAACTTCGCGGAAGGTGCCGTTCTGTGGTCTGAAAGGACCTTCAGCGATGGACATTGCCAGCTTCATTGATGCCCGTTCGGCGGCCGTCGTGTTCGGCGGCACTTTCGTTGCGACCCTGATGCGCTGCGGCCTCGAGGACTGCAGGCGCGCGCTGGCGGCGATCGCCGCGATCGGCCGCGCCCCCGGCTTCGATGCCGACAAGGTCCGCGCCGAGCTGGCCATCCAGGTCCAGCAGATCCACGCCGAGGGCATCCTGCGCACCCCGGCCCATGCGATGGGCGACAGCGAGTTCGACGAGGTCAGCGGCACGCTGATCGGCCGCCGCTCGGTCCCGGCGCTCATCGCTACCCACGAAGGCCACAAGGCGCGCCGCATGGCCTTCAACAATTCCGCGGTGCGCACGCTCGCGCAGTCGTCCGAGCTCGCGCCGGTCTTCGGCCTGGCCGGCACCCTGCTCTCGCTGGGGCTGCTGCCGCGCACGGGCATCTCGGCCACCGACTATGCCTCGACCATCTCGATGGCCGTGCTCGCCACGCTCTACGGCCTGCTCCTCGCCAACCTCGTGCTGGCCCCGCTCGCCTGCATCGTGAATCGCCGCGCCACCGCCGAGGAGGCCGAGCGGCAGAAGGTGCTCGACTGGCTGGCCGATCAGGTCTCCGGGATCCTTCCCGCGCCCGGCGCCGCCCGCGCCAGGCCCGCCACGGGCCGAGAAGCGGCATGATGGTCCGGGCCGGCACCGGCTGGCAGACCCTGATGGCGGACCTTTCGATCATCCTGTTCATGGTGACCGCGGCAGCGCTGTCGCAGGCCGGGCCGGGAACGGCCGCGGGCGCCGCGCCCGCCCCTGCCCCCCCGCCGCCGCCCCGGCACCGTCGCCGCGCGGCGAGCCGATCGCGGTCTATCGCTCGGGTGCCGGCGCGCCGCCGCTCGGCGAATGGCTTGCCGGCCAGCCGCGCGACACGCGCCAGATGCTCACCGTCGTCTCGACCTATCGGGCCGGCCGGCAGGCCGCGGCGATGGCCCGGGCCACCGCCTTGGCCCAGGACGCCTTCGCGCACGGGGTGCCGACGCGCGTCGTCGTCGAGCCCGGCCCCGGCGATGCGACCGCGACCCTGGCCTACGACCTTGCCGTTCAGCCCACCGAAGTCCCCTCCCCCCAAGGAGCACAGCAATGACCCGCACTACCCTGATCCTGCTTGCCGCGGCCGCCCTGCCGGCCCCGGCCCTCGCCGCCCCGACCGTCGACCTCGCGCAGATCGACAGCCAGGTCGCCCAGTTCACCGGCGCGCCTCAGGGCGCGGTCGGCGGGGCGGTCCTGCCGGTCGATCGCCGGCTGCGCCTGGCCGCGTGCAATTCGCCGCTGACGATCGGCTGGCACACCGCCCGCCGGGAATCGGTCGTGGTGCAATGCCCCGACGCGGGCTCGTGGCGCCTGTTCGTTCCGGTCACCCCGGCACGGCAGGCCGGCGCGGCGCCCGAAGCCCCCGCAGTTACCCCTAACGAGGCGGTAACCGTTTCGGTGACCGGCGAAGGCTTTGCCGTATCGCAGCCGGGCATCGCCCTGGACAAGGGTGCGGTCGGCTCCTGGGTCCGCGTGAAAATGGTCTCGGCCGGCCAGCCCAAGGGCGATGCGATGCGCGCCCAGGTGATCCGGCCCGGACTGGTTGCCATTCCCATGGACTGAAGAAATTCGCCGTCCGGACGCTCGCCTTGCCGCCTTCCGGCAAAAAATTGCCACCGCGGGGCTTAATCTTTTGCCGCCGCTTCCGTTCTACCCGTCAGGAAAGATGAAGGAGCCGGGTGATGCCACCCATCGACACTCGCCTGACAAGTCCGATCGGCCGCATCGATGCCGTCTCGCTGAACGCGCAGGCCGTGCGCGTCGGCAGCAGCGCGTCGGACAAGCCGGGCAGGACGGAGACGGCGGACCCTGCGGTCGTGCTGGGCGACACGCTCGATGCCGGCGACACCCCGATCGACGCCGACCGGGTCACGCAGATCCGCAAGGCGCTGGAAGCGGGCACCTATCCCATCCTTCCTACCTCCGTCGCCGATGCGATCATCGCTGCCGGACTTATCCTGAGGACAGCGAAATGACCGCTGCAATCGAACTTCGCGACAACCTGCGGCAAATGGTTGCCGTTTTGCAGGCCGAACGGCAGGCACTTGCCGAAATGGACCTCGACGGCATCATGGGTTGCGCCAACGACAAGGCCTCGCTCTGCGACCGGATCGAGATCGTCGATCCCGAGGCGATCGACGCGGAGTGCAAGGGCCTGGCCGACGCGGCGCGCCGCCTGAACGAGGTAAACCGCCAGGTTCGCAACCTTATCGCGAACAACGTCTCGTCGCGCCTCGATGCGCTGACCGGGTCTCCGGCGCTGTACCGGCCCGGTCCGGCCTACGCCTATGCGAGGCACCGCGCCTGACATTCCCTAATTTGGCACGCCCCTTGCTTTAAACCTCTCGAGGCATTTCGTCTCGGGAGTTCGACTTGAGTCAGCCACCGCCAATCGGTTCAGGAGCCGTTGCAACGGCGCCCGTCAATAACGACGTGCGCGCGGCGATCGCCCGTGCATCGCAGCGCACGGGCGTCGATTTCGACTACCTGCTGGCCCAGGCCAAGATCGAATCCAGCCTCAATCCCCAGGCCAAGGCCGGCACGTCGAGCGCCGCGGGGCTTTATCAGTTCACCAACAGCACCTGGCTCCAGACGCTGGACCGCCACGGCGAGGCCCATGGGCTCGACTGGGCGGCCGGCGCGATCGAAGGCGGACGGGCGGACCCGGCGATGCGCGCGCAGATCATGGCGATGCGCTACGACCCCAATGCCTCGGCGCTGATGGCGGCCGAGCTCGCCAACGACAACAAGCAGGTCCTGATGGGCGTGCTGGGCCGCGAGCCCGACGGCGCCGAGCTCTACATGGCGCACTTCCTGGGCGCCGACGGCGCCTCGAAGTTCCTCTCCGCGCTGCAGAGCGACCCCACCCAGTCCGCCGCGGCGATCCTGCCCAAGGCCGCCGCCGCCAACCGCGGCATCTTCTACGACGCCGGCGGGCCGCGCTCGGTCGCCGGGGTGATGGAGCTGATGCGCGGCAAGGTGAACGGCGCCATGAACGGCGCGGGACCGATACCCGCTGCCTCGCCCTATGCCCCCGGCCAGATCGCCGCCGGCGCTCCGCCCCGCGGCGGGCCGATCCAGCAGGAATTCGAGGCGCTGGCCGCCCGGGCTTCCACCGCCTCGAGCCGCACCTCGATGGCCGATACCCTGCGCTCGACCTTCAACGCCGGCGGCACTGCCCCGCAAGGCGGCGCGCCCGACTTCGTCCGTAACGCCTACGCCAAGCTGCAGGCCTTCAACCTATGAACCTTCTGAAATCCATGAAGCCGGCGCAACTGGCCCTGCCGGTCGGCATCCTGACGCTCATCTGCCTGATGATCGTGCCGACCCCGGCGGTCCTGCTCGACGTGTTCTTCGTCCTCAACATCGCGCTGTCGGTCGCGATCCTGATGGCGGCGATGAACGCGACCAAGCCGCTCGATTTCTCCTCGTTCCCTTCGGTCCTGCTCTTCGCGACCCTGCTGCGGCTCTCGCTCAACGTCGCCTCGACCCGCGTGGTCCTGGTCCACGGGCACGAGGGCGGATCGGCCGCCGGTCACGTGATCGAGGCCTTCGGCGCCTTCCTGATCGGCGGCAACTTCATCGTCGGCCTGTTCGTCTTCCTGATCCTGATGATCATCAACCTGATCGTCGTGACCAAGGGCGCGGGCCGCGTGTCCGAAGTCTCCGCGCGCTTCACCCTCGACGCCTTGCCCGGCAAGCAGATGGCGATCGACGCCGATCTCGCCGCCGGGCTGATGACCGCCGACGAGGCCAAGGCCCGCCGCCGCGAGGTTTCGACCGAGGCGGACTTCTACGGTTCGATGGACGGTGCCTCTAAGTTCGTGAAGGGCGACGCGATCGCCGCCCTGCTGATCCTGGGCGTCAACATCATCGCCGGCTTCTGCCTCGGCATGATCAGCCACGGCCTGACCGCGGGCGAGAGCGCCTCGCGCTACATCACCCTGGCCATCGGCGACGCGCTGGTCGCCCAGGTCCCGGCGCTGCTGCTCTCGATCGCCGCCGCGGTCATCGTCACCCGCGTCACCGACACCCGCGACCTCGCCGGCCAGATCGGCGGCCAGTTCGCCGATCCGCGCACCTGGCTGCCGGTCGCGTTCATCCTCGGCGCGATCGGGATGATCCCGGCGATGCCGCAGACGATCTTCCTGCCCGCCGCCGCGGTGGCCGGCTGGCTGTGGTGGTCGCTCAAGAAGCGCGCCGCCAAGCCCGCCCCGGCGGCCGAGGCTCCGGCTCCCGCGGTCGACCCTTCGAGGATCACCCTGGAGGACGTCAGCGACCATACCCTGGTCACGATCGAGGTCGGCTACGGGCTGGTCCAACTGGTCGACGAGCGCAAGGGCGCGCCGCTGGTCAGCCGCCTCACCGGGGTGCGCAAGCAACTGTCGCAGACGTTCGGCTTCGTCATCCCGCAGTTCCGGGTCCGCGACGCGCTCGAAGTGCCGCCGGGCGACTACCGCATCGTGCTGGGCGGCGTGCCGCTCGGCGGCGGGTCGGTCCGGCCCGAGAAGATCCTGGCGATCGACGCCGGCGAAGCGCGCGCCAAAATAGATGAGGGAGGCCACGGCCTGACCGGCGAGGCCACGGTCGATCCCTCGTTCGGCTGCCCGGCGCTGTGGATCGATCCCGCCGCGCGCGACCATGCCATCGCCGACGGTTTCCTGACCGTCGACGCCTCCACCGTCATCGCCACCCACCTCAACCAGTTGCTCTCCGAACGCCCGCAGACCCTGCTCGGCCCCGACGAGGTCCGCGACCTGCTCGACGGCGTCAAGGAACGCGCCGCGGGCCTGGTCGAGACGATCTACCCCGCCCCGCTCAGCCTCGCCGCGCTCACCCGCCTGCTGCGCGCGCTGCTCGAGGACGGCGTGCCGATCGGCCATCCGCTGCCGATCCTCTCCAGCCTCAGCGAGGCGGTCCAGGTCACGCTCGAGCACGACCGCCTGGTCGACCTGCTGCGCGCCGATCTCGGCTCGCTGATCGTCGGGCGGATCTGCGCGCCGACCGAGCGCCTGCCGGTCCTGACCCTCGACGCCGCGCTTGAGAACATGATCGTCCAGGGCCTCCACGACCCGACTACCGGCCAGCCGGTGATCGAGCCCGACCTCGCCCGCAACATCGGCGAGCACATCGCCCGGCTCACCGCCGAGCGCGGAGCCAATGCCGCGCCGCTGTGCCTGGTGGTCCAGCCCCGCGCCCGCCGCGCCCTCGCCGCGCTGCTCAAGCTGCGCGCGCCGGCCTGCACCGTCCTCTCGATCGCCGAGCTGCCGCCGGCCCAGCCGATCGAGGTCCTCAGCGTGATCGGCGGCGAGCCGGTCAATCCCGGCGGGCTCCCTTCACCGCAAGGTTACGAAAGCATGGCCGCATGATCCACGATCATAACTTCGGTACGAAGCGGGCCGCGGCAAAGGCCTATGGCGCGAGCGAGGCGGATTCCATCCGCAAGTTCCTGCCCATGGTCCGCCGCCTCGCCTGGCACGTCCACGGCTCGGGCCGCGACGGGATCGAGCTGGAAGACCTGATGCAGGCGGGCATGCTCGCCCTGACCGAGGCCTACCGCAACCACACCGGCCCGATCGAGGACGGTTTCGCCGCCTATGCCAAGATGCGCGTGCGCGGCGCGATGATCGACCTCGTGCGCCGCCACCTGCCGCTGTCGCGCGGCGCGGTGGAGCGCCGCAAGCTGATCCGCGAGAAGGAAGAGGCCCTGCGCCTGGAACTGGGCCGCGAGCCCGAGGCCGGCGAACTTGCCGCCGCGCTCGGAGTGACCCTGGCCGAGCTGGCGGCCCTGCGGCAGACCAGCCAGCCGCTGCGCTTCGAAGCGCTCGACGATGCCTATTCGGACAGCGACCCGGCCTTCGCCGACGACCGCCCCGACAGCCTGACGCTCCTGGAGGACAAGGAAATGCGCGAAAACCTGGTCGAGGCCATCGCCGCGCTGCCGCAGCGGCTGCAGATCGTGGTCCAGCTCTACTTCGTCGAGGAGCTCAACCTGGCCGAAATCGCCCAGGTCATCGACGTCAGCGTGCCCCGCGTCCATCAGTTGAAGGCCCAGGCGCTCGACAAGCTGAAGGCGGCGGTGGGCGAACGCTACGACCTGTCGGCGGCGTGACCTGAAAGCCGACGACCCGCAAAGGTCACAGGCCCGTTTCCCCTGAAGAGGGGCTGAAACGCATAGGCCACGCCTATGCGTTCCATATGCGTTTTCGTGCTGGCCCGCGGGGGGCCGTTTTGGAATGCGTTGCGCCCTACGCAGCATCCCCAGGCCCTGGAGCAGACATCGTGAAATCGAGGATCGCAGGCACGGGACTGGTTCTGGCGCTGCTGGCAGCATCTGGAAATCCGGCCTTCGCAGAGACGACCGCGGCCTCGCCTGCCGTGGCGGCCCCCGTGGCGAAGCCGCCGCTCGTCCCGGACGATTTCAAGGTTCCGGTCCTGGCCGAAGGCCCCGGCTTCAAGCTCGTCCCCCTCGGCCCCGCTTTGGTGAAGGTCGATTTCGACGCCTACATGTCGTCGATCGAGCACCTGCAGCAGACGTTCAGCCGCAGCACCGCGTGGCCCCGCGAAGGCATCACCGACGCCGACGCCATGAAGGACATGGAAGGCGAACAGGCCCGGTTCCAGGCCCGCAAGTCGTTCGCCTATGGGGTGCTCACCCCCGACGGCCGCCGCGAGCGCGGTTCGGTCTATGTCCGGCCCAGCCCGAGCAAGGACTACGACGCAGTGGTCAGCCTGTGGGTGACCAAGGCCGACTACGACGCGGGCTTCGACGCCGAGCTCTACCGCTGGGTGACCGGCTGGGTGCAGAAGGAATGGCCGTTCAAGCGCGTCGCCTATCCCGGACGCGGCATCGATTGGGGGACCTGGGACGCGCTGGTTGCGGCGAATGGCGCCAAGAGACCGTTTGGAAATGCGCCGTTCGGCGCAAGCCGGCACCGGCCCGCTCCCCCGCCCGGCCACCCATAGAATACTGCCGTCGGGTGGCCGGGCGGGGGAGCGGGCCGGTGCCGCCGCGAAAATCGCTCTTTCGCGATTTTCCAAACGGTCGCTAACCCCTGAAAAATCGTTTTCCTACATCGTCGCAAATTGGCATGGCCGGCCTGCGGCAGGCAGTCGCGGTCTTTCAAATCGTCGGCTCCATAGGGAATCCGTCACCCTGTCCGGGCGACACAAGTATTTGATCTATCCGCGTTTCCAGCCGGACGAATGGGTGACACATCCGCGATGTGTCACCCTGCCAGGCTTACCGGACTTCGGACTGAGGGCAGTGACTTGGAACTGCTCAGCTTGCTTCGAGCGAACCCGATCGCGCTTCAGCTGATCGACAGGCCGGGGTCCTGCTCGGCCACGCAGATGCGGTTGCGGCCGGCTTCCTTGGCCTTGTAGAGCGCGCCGTCCGCCGCCTTCAGCGCGGTGCGCGAATTGGCGAAGGCGAAGACGTCGGCGAGGCCGCCCGAGAAGGTGACCGTGCCGATCGCCTGCTCGTTCTCGCGGTTGACGAAGCGGCGCTTGGACATCGCCTCGCGCGCGTTGTCGAGCGCGATGAGCGCCTGGTCGGTGGTCTTGCCGCGGAACAGCATGACGAATTCCTCGCCGCCGTGGCGGGCGACGTGGCAGTTCTGGCCCGAGATCGCCGAAAGCGCCTCGCCGATCGCCTTGATCACCCGGTCGCCGGTGTCGTGACCGTGGGTGTCGTTGACCTTCTTGAAGTGGTCGATGTCGCAGAAGGCCACGGTCAGCGGCTCGCCCGCGGCCCTGGCTTCCTCGTAATGCGTGTCGAGCAGGGTTTCGAAGGCGCGGCGGTTGGGCAGGCCGGTGAGGTGGTCGATGTCGGCATCGCGGCGGGCCTTGGCGAGGCTCTTGCGGAGCGACTTCGCCTCGTTCTCGTTGCGGCGCACGTCGCTTTCGATCTGGCGGGTGCGGTCGAGCATCGCCTTGGCCAGGTCGGCCAGGCCGATCAGCACGCCCTCTTCGGGGTTCTTCAGGGCCTGGACGTGGTGCTCCAGCGCGGCGCGGTAATCGCCGGTCGCGCTCTGGGTTTCCTGGGTCGTCTTGGTGAAGCTGGTGATGCCGGTCTCGAGCTTGGTCAGCAGGGTATCGAGCTCCTGGCGATAGGCCGCATAGGAATCGCCCCCGGTAACCTCATCGAACCAGTCCTGGGTGATCGCTTTCTGCGCCTTGAGCCGCGCGTCGATCTGCTTGGCGAGGTTATGGTCGGCCCCCGAGAGCGCGCCGTGGACCGCCGTGAGGTTCGAGCCCGAGACTTCGAGGCCGTGGTCGATCACGAACGAGCTGATCATCCCGAGCAGCCGATGGCGTTCTTCCTCGCGGAGCGCGATCGCGGGGCCGGCCGCCGGCCGCGCGATCGCTTCCGGCCGATCGCTGCGGTCCGACGAGCGAAAGCCCAGCCAGCTCATGATGCGCACGGAAGGCGGAGTGGAAGCGAAGTTCTGGTGCATGTCGATCCCTGAGCGAAGTGCGTGGCAACCAGCGGTTCGAACGTTAAGCCGCTAAACCGTAGGACGGCAGGCCGGGCGAATGGTTTAGGGCTCAGCCGGCCCGCAAGTGCGCGGCGGGAAGGACATGGCCGGGCGGCAGCGCCGAAGCCGCCTCGCGGAGCCGGATCGCAGCCATTCGTTCGGCCGGTTCGTGCAATTTCCAGACGAGCGTGGCCAGTTCGTCGAGCTTGAAGCCCTGCTGGAAGACGATGCCGTAGCCGTTGTCCTTCTTCCAGCGCACCGAAGCGAAGATCTCGGGGATGTTGTGCGCCTTGAGACGGAAGTGCTGGCCTTCGGCGAGCGCCCGTTCGGATTCGATCCGCGCGCCATGCTGCGAAAGGTCGCGGATCAGGATCGCCGTCGAGAACTCGCGGATCGAGAGCGTGGCCGGCAGTTCCAGGGCCAGGCGGACCTGGCGCCGGGGATACTTGCTGGTCTCCTGCATGAAGGCAGTGACCTCGATCGGCGCGGAGAACTGGAAGCCGGCTTCGCGCTCCCGCTCCCAGACGGTCTCGATGAAATAGGTCTCGCCGTTTCCGAGCACCAGCGCCAGGTGCTTTTCGGCCGGCAGGTCGTGGAACAGCCGCAGCCGAACGCCGGTGGCGGAAACGTCGCGGATGACGCAGGCGTATTCGCCGTGGCTCCCCACGAGCTTGGCGACGCGCAGCATGAGGGTGAAGCGTTCGGCGGAACGGTGCCTGATCCCGCTCGGATCGATCCGCGTCGCCCCGATCGGCGTGACTTTGGCGCCCCTGGCCGTGTCCGTTGGCATTTCCATTCCGCTTGCCCCTGCTCCAGCCAAATCGTTCACCGCCGCGATGCGCCGGCCACGACACTTATGCTGAACGCAAGATAACCAATCAGGTTTAACGGACCGTTTACTCTGAATTAGGGGTTGTCTCGCGGCGGCGCGGTGGGGCTCCGAGCCGCAGGGCTTCGAGGAGAGCCTGCCGGGCCATGTCGGCATAGGCGGCCGCGCGATCGAAATCGCCGGCATCCAGGATCGCTATCGCTTCCTGAAGCAGCCCGTCCGCGCGGGCCGCATCGCCAAGCGAGCTATCGACAGGGTCTTTCCTACCGCGGTCGGCCATGCCATGCATGTTGTGGTTCCAATCCCTCAGCCGGCAGGCCCCCCAGCCCGCCTTCGCCCGGCTTGCTTTGAGCGGAAGTGAGTTCCGCAGCCGATTCGGGCGCCATTCTTTAAGCAGGCAAATGCCGGCAGGTCGAGAAAAACTGTATCCGCGAATCGACAATATTGCGCCGGCGCGGGCCTATTCGACGCGACTACACTTCCGATAGTATGCCCCCTGCCCGTCCATACAGGGCGAACGGCAATCTCCCGCCGTCACCCTTCGGCGATGATCTCTCCATCCATGCCGCGGAGGGAAAGGCCGCTGGCTTCGATGATGTAGCTACGCATGATGTTCATCCCGTAGTCCGAGAGCAGGACCCAGGTGACACGCGCATCTTCCGCGCTGACCTCACGCGCGAGCAAGCCTTCCTTTTCCAGGACGCCCAGCCAGCGCAATCCGGTCGTCGCCGGAATCCCGCCGGCGATACAGGCGCTGGTGATGGAAATCGCACGGTTGCGGACCCCGTTCACGAAGAGGTCGAGCAGTATGTCCCATGCCGGCTCCGCGAACAGGTGCTCGGGGAAAAATCGGCTGCGGCGCCGACGCTCCTGATACAATCTTTCGGCATGGGCAGCCAACTGCAGGTCGTCGATCTCGTCGCCGTTGCGGCCGCCGGCTGCTCCCTCCTCGAACATGAAGGGCTTCGAGCCTGCTTCGAAGCCTTCGTTCTCGATATTCTTGGATATGCCGACCAGTTCGCCGGCAATCGACCTCAAGCGGTTTGCCAGAATCTTATTCTCTATTTGGGGCATATCAGCCAACCCCTTCAATCAAACCCGAGCATTCTGCATTTCACGCCACCGGGACAAAGGTACAGCATAAGTAGTAGTAGTAGTAGTAGTAGTAGTAGTAGTAGTAGTAGTAGTAGTATCCCATAATACATAAAGAACAATACTAAGAAACTAATTTAATAAACGCTACAATCCCTGTAGATCACCTCGATTAAAATAAACCAAAGGCATACGGGTCCATCCTACAAAGCCGGCCCTTGAAAATTGTAATGATCAGCCGCCTACTCTCTTAAAGTCCGGCATCTTCCCATTATATTTTCGATCTAATAGCGGCAAGCTAACGCGACTTGCCATTGTCGGGCAAGTCCAATGTGATCGGAATATGCATTTTTCCGATCACCAAGATTGGCTGAAGCGATCAGCTGGAATTGCGGGGGCCGTCAAGCCGCTCTGGATAACGCGGCCATGGCGCGCGCCGCCCATTCCCGACAACACCGGGATCGTGCATCGTCGGCTGGACGGAACAAGGGATGAGGAACCGCATGGCCAGCCGCCGTTTCGAGAACAAGATCGCCATCGTCACCGGCGCGAGCACGGGCCTGGGGCCGTTGATGTCGCGGATGCTGGTCGATGAAGGCGCCAAGGTGGTCATGGCCGCCCGCCGCCTGGAACTGGTCGAAGCCGAAGCCGCCGCGATCGGCGATCGGGCCGTGGCGGTGCGCTGCGACGTGACCAGCGAGGCCGATGTCGCCGCGATGGTCGATACGGCGATGGACCGCTGGGGCCAGGTCGACGTGCTGATGAACAACGCCGCCGTGCCCGGCCAGGACCTCTACATCTGGGAACAGACGCTGGAGAACTGGAACGCCACCTTCGCGGTCGACGTCACTGCCGCGATGCTGTGCAGCCGCGAGGTCCTGCGCCGCTCGATGATGGAGCGCCAGACCGGATCGATCGTCAACTTCTCGTCGGTGGCCGGCTGGAACGGCCTGCCGCGCAAGAGCCACTACAGCGCGGCCAAGGGCTCGCTGCGAATCCTGACGAAAGTGATCGCCACCGAAGTCGGCCCCTACGGCGTGCGCTGCAACTGCCTGGTCCCGGGCGCGATCGAGACCCAGTTGATGGCCGACTGGCTCCAGCGCACCGCCGACGAGGAAGGGATCACGGTGGAGGAACGGCGCGAGAAGTGGTTCTCCAACATTCCGCTGAAGGCCAAGATCTCGACCGCGCGGGACGTCGCCAATGCCGCGCTGTTCCTCGCCTCGGACGAGGCGCGGACGATCACCGGGCAGTCGATCAACGTGGACGCCGGGCTCTACATGGTCGGGTAGAGCCTGCTCCCCCAACACGGAAACGGCACCGGCCCGCACCCCCGGCCCGGCCGGTCGCGGATCGGCCTAGCCGATCGCGCCCGCGTCCTTCAGCCGCGAGATCTCGTCCCACTCGATCCCGAGGTTCAGCAGCGCGCTCTCGGTATGCTCGCCGTGCTCGGGCGCGCGGGTCGGGGCGTTGGGCGTCTCGTCGAACTGGGCGGGCGAGGTCACGATGGTCAGCGGCTTGCCGTTGATCATCTCGACCTCGGCGAGATAGCCGTTGGCCTGGACCTGGGGGTCGCTGTGGACCTCGAGCGGGGTCTGGAACGGCGACCACACCCCCTTGGCCTTGCTCAGCACCTCGCACCATTCGGCATAGTCGCGCCTGGCGAACTCCTCGTCGAGCATCTCGATGCAGACGCGCGCGTTTTCCTTGCGCGCGGGCATGTCGACGAAGCGCGGGTCGGCGATCAGGTCGGGGCGGCCGATCACCTGGCAGAAATCGGCCCAATAGCGGTCGGCGTCGAGCATCACCAGGATGATGAAGCGCCCGTCGCGGGTCCGGTAGGTGCCCGAGAGCGGGTTCCAGGTCTGCTTGCGGTCATAGACCGGCGGGGCGGAGCCCTGGTTGATCTTGGCGTGGGTGATGTCGGGCTGGAGCTGCCACATGCCCATCGCCATCAGGCTGACGTCGACGATCGAGGCCTCGCCGGTGGTCGCCCGCTTGTACAGGGCCGCGGCGATGGCGCCGGCGATGGTCAGGCCGCCGACCACGTCGCCGAAGGCCGGGCGCTGCATCACCGGATAGTCGGCGCCGGGCGGGGTGAAGGCCGCGCCGAAGCCCGCCCGCGACCAATAGGCCGCCGCGTCGTAGCCGCCGCGCTGCAGGTCCGGGCCGCGCGCGCCGTAGCCCGAACCGCGGACGTAGATGATGTCGGGATTGTGCTTGCGGAAATCCTCGGCATCGATGCCGAGCCGCCGCCGCGCATCGGGCCGGTAGTTGGTCAGGACCACGTCGCATTCCTTGGCCAGCTTGTAGGCCAGGTCGCGCCCCTCGGGGTGCTTGAGGTCGATCGAGACCGACTGCTTGCCCCGGTTGGTGTACTGGAAGCTGGCGTCGATCCCGTCGGTCAGCTTGCGCAGGCCGGCGGTGACCAGGCCGCGGTAGGCGTCCCCCGTCACCGGATGCTCGACCTTGATGACTTCCGCGCCCCATTCGGTCAGCACCGCGCCGCCGATCGGCACGAAGACGTGGGACGCGAGTTCGAGGATGCGGACGCCCGCCAGTGGTCCTGCCATGTCTACGCCCTCCCGCTCAGAACGAGAGGTTGTAGAGGTTGAAGGCGTTGTCCTGCAGGATCTGCTTCTGGATCTTGTGATCGTAGTGACCGAGGGTCTTGACCAGCTTGTCCTGCACGCCCGGATAGAGCGAGGTCGGGTGCGGATAGTCGGTCTCGAACATCACGCGATCGAAGCCGATCTCTTCCAGCATGTGCCTGGGCGCGTAGTCCTCGAACCAGAAGCTGACCCAGAAGTGCTGCTTGAAGTATTCCTTCGGACGCATCTGCAGGTTGCGGTTCTCGGTGGTGCGGAACTCGTCGAGCTGGTGCTCGAGCGCCTCGAGCCAGAACGGGACCCAGCCGATGCCACTCTCGATCAGGCCAAGCTTCAGCTTGGGGAACTTGTCGAGCACGCCGGTGACCATGAAGTTCGACATCGTCGCGGCGCAGCCGATGTGATGGATCAGCGCGGAGATCGGCAGGCGCTGGTCGAAGCCCAGGTTGTCCCACATCGCGCTCTCGGCATCGAGCGAGGCGTTGAGGTGGAAGTTGATCGGCAGGCCGGTGTCGTTGCAGATCTGGAAGACCTCTTCCCAGAACGGCGAGATCTTGCCGTCCGCGCCGATGTAGCCTTCGGAGAGGCGCTCGGGCCGGTCGGGCAGGACCACGCCCTTGAGGCCGAGGTCGACGACACGGCGCATTTCCGCATTCATCAGGTCCTTGTCCCAGTAGGGCAGCGTGGCCATGCCGTTGATCCGGCCGCCCGACATCTTCGCCCGGTCGGCGCAGGCATCGTTGTAGATCTGGGTGATGGCGATCGCGAGCGGCTCGTCGTTGAGCGCGACCAGCGATCCGGCTTGCGTCACGCCGCCGTTCTGGAAGCAGATCTGCGCCCAGACGCCCATCGCGTCCATCGCCTCGAGCCGGGCATTGACGTCGTAGGAGCCCTGGTCGATCTGGTCGTAGGTCTGGAACGAGAGCCGGCCGAGCAGCTTGTTGCGATCGCGGCGGATGACGTTGCCGCCGAGCGAGCCGAAATACTTGTCGCCGACGTACCAGCCGTCCTTGCCGTCGATCTGGCGGACATGGGGCATCTTGTCCTTCATCCCGGCGGGGGCATTGGCCGTCCAGAGATCCGCGGGCTCGGTGAAGTGCGTGTCGCAGTCGACGATCTTGATCCCGGCGAACATCGGATCGACACCGCGGGTATCGGCCTTGAAATCGATCTCGCGGATGAACCCGCCGGGCGCCCGGCCTTCCTCGAGCCAATAGCGCTTGGCGTCGTCCGCCCCGGCCTTGACCACGGTGCTGCTCTTCACGTCTGTCATGTTCGCTTCTCCCGACTCGCACACTCATGCGGTCCTGTTCTGCGCCTCCGGATAGCCCCGGCGATCTCTTCGGAAAATCGCCGTATCCGAGATAGCCCCTATCGATAAAATCGATAGGTCAGGTATCGAGGGCGTCCCCGTGGTCGAGCAGGAACTGGTCGAAGGCCTGGGTCAGCTTGCTGCGCCAGATCGTCGTCGGCCGGGCGAGGCTGAGCGCGCGGGTATAGCTGAACCCCGCCACGTCGAGCTCGTGCAGCCGGCCGATCTCGATGTCGTAGTGGACCAGCGCGCGCGACAGGCAGCCGATCCCGCCGCCGGCGATCACGGCGTGGCGCACCGCCCAATTGCTGGTCGCCTCGAAGGCCACCGGGAACTGGCCGATCTCGGCGTGGAGCAGGTAGCGCAGCTGCGCCGTGGTCGAGGAATGGCCTTCGCGGGTGCACCAGGCGTGGCCGGCCAGGTCCTTGATCGCCAGCTTGCCGCGACCCGCCAGCGGATGCCCCTCCCCGACCACGAGGACCAGCTCGTCGGTCCGCCAGCGGGTCAGCTCGATCCCCTCGATCTCGGGCAGGATCTCGATCAGCGCGGTCTCGAGCTCGAAGCGCGCCAGGCGTTCGAGCAGGTTGTGCGTGGTCTCGACCTCGAGCTGGATCTGGACCCCGGGGTGGCGCTGCATGAATTCGACGGAGAGCCGCCCGAGCATGGTCTCGGCGATCAGCGCGGTCGCTCCGATCACCAGCTTGCCGCGCAGGGCCTCCGCATCTCCGGGATGCTCGACATCGTGGATCTGGCCGAGCAGCGAGCGCACCGTGGGATGGAGCCGCTTGCCCTCGTCGGTGATCTGCAGCGGCCGCCCCTTGGCATGGGCGAACAGCGGGCGGCCGAGCACGATCTGCAGGTCGGTGAGCGCCGAGCTCGCCGCGCTCTGGCTCATGCCGAGCTTGTCCGCCGCCTTGGTGACGCTGCCGAGCGTGGCGACGGCGTCGAACACTGCGAGTTGGCGGAGCGTGACCTTCATGGCCGCAGCATAGCGGCTTGCCGCTATGCTCCAAGGCGCGATTTGCGCCGGCTGCGGCGGGGGAAATCAGCCCCCCGCCGTCATCCCGAAGCTCTTGGCGAGATGCTCGCCGAAGCCGCCTTCGGCCGGGTGGAAGGTGAAGGTCCTCGCCTGGTCCCGGATCGCGTCGATGTTCGCGGCGACCGCGTCGATCGTCCAGTCGGGCTTGTAGAGGCCCTGGGTCTCGGTGAAATAGACCCGCCCGATCCGCCCCGCGACCGCGGCATAGAGCTCGGCGGTCACCGCGCAGGCCTCGTGGGCGAGGTAGCCGACGACCGGCGCGACCATCGCCGGCGTCATCGGCGGGAACTGCGAGGTGTCGATCCCCTCGGCCATGCGGGTCACCGCGCCGGGCAGGACGATGTTCGACTTGATCCCGTGCTCGGCCCCTTCGATCGCGATGATATTGTTCAGCCCGATCATGCCCGACTTGGCGACGGCATAGGGCGCGGTCTGCGGCATCGTGTAGATCCCGCCGATCGAACCGGTCAGCACGAAGCGGCCGTAGCCCGCCGCCATCATGTGCGGGAAGGCGGCGCGAGCGACGTTGAAGCCGCCCATCAGGTGGACGTCGACCACCGAGCGGAACTGCTCGTAGGTGATCTCGGCGAAGTCGTCGAAGCGGGTGTTGCCGGCGTTGTGGATCAGCGCGTCGATCCGCCCCCAGGCATCGAGCGCGGCCTGGACGATCCCCGCGCCGCCCTCGGGCGTGGCGACGCTGTCGGTGCAGGCGACGGCCTCGCCGCCCGCGGCCTCGATCTCGTTGACCACTTGCTGGGCGACCCCGACATCGGCGCCGGTGCCGTCCATCGCGCTGCCGTTGTCGTTGACCACGACCTTGGCCCCGCGCGAGGCGAGGAGCAGCGCATATTCGCGGCCCAGGCCCCGGCCCGCGCCGGTGACCACGGCCACGCGGCCATCGAAACGCAGTTCGCTCATACCCAATCCTCTACCTGTATCTGTTTTCAAACCGGCCCGAAGATCGGCGAGCCGCGGGTCTCGCGCAGCGAGACGATCTGCCGGCCGTCGATGTCGGTCACGCCGTATTCGGCGGCGAGCTCGGCGTTGATGTAGGAGCCGCCGGACCTCGCCATGACGTTCGGGTCCTTGGCCAGCGCGGCCACGACCCGGCCCGGGAACTCGGGCGAGGAGCCGGCCGCGCTGTTGAGCGTCGCGGCCATGCCGGGGACCTTCTTGAGGTTCTCGTTCGCCCGCTCGGTATAGGTGAAGCCCTGCCACAGCGAGACCGAGGCGACCCCGTGCGGCTTCAGCTCCACCGCCATGTCGCGGGCCATCCGGTCGAGCGCGGACTTGGTCGTGCCGAAGATCGTGTCGTAGGTATAGGTCACCCCGACATAGCCCGAGATCCCGACGATCAGGCCGGAGCCCTGCGGCACCATGATCTTGGCCGCGTAGTGCGCCGCGACGAAGCCCGCACGCAGGCCGACGTCGAAAATCTCCCAGTTCGACAGCGGCTTGTTCCAGAAGCCGGTCTGCTGGGTCATTTCGGGCGGGATCGCGATGGCGTTGTTGACCAGCACGTCGAGCCGGCCCTGCTCACGCTCGACCTGCGTGAACACCGCGGCGATCTGGGCATCGTCCTTGAGGTCGCAGGGGACCGCGATGCCCTTGCCGCCGCGCGCCGTGACCTCGGCCGCGGTCTCGCCGACCGAGCCGGCGAATTCGGACGAGCCGGCCTCGACCGTGCGGCCGGTGACATAGACCGTCGCGCCTTCCTCGCCGAGCGCCAGGGCGATGCCGCGGCCGATGCCGCGGCTGGCGCCGGTGATGACCGCGACCTTTCCGCTGAGCGCGCCCATCAGGCCGGCCTCTTTCCGAAGAACACTTCGCTCCAGTCGCCGTTGGCGCGGCCGGTGTAGTGCGGCCCGAGGAACGGATAGCCCATCACGCCCTGCGACCAGTCGACCGCCGGGCCCCAGTCCTGATACCAGTCGTAGAGCATGGTGCGGTGGGCGATGCCCCAGGTGCCGTCCCGCTTCTCCAGCTTGTCGAGGTAGCGCCCGCCGATCACCGTGTCGCGCTCCACCTCGTCGACGATCACGCGGTGGTAGGAGACCACGTGGGTCTCCGCCTTGGCCCGCGTGGCAACGGCGCCGTCCTCAAGCTCGATCAGCGTCTGCGCCAGGATGTGCTGGGTGTTGGTGATGACGTCGGCGCCCGGCACGACCCAGGCCAGATAGTCGGGAAACTCGCCCGCGTACATCGCGTAGTCGAAGCCCGAATCGGGCCAGTAGCACCCCTTCAGGATCTCCGCGTCGCGCCGGTCCTCGCCGCGGGCGAGACGGACGATGACGTCGCGGATCTTCTCCCGATCGAGGAATGCATTCAGTTCGGCGGTGTCCAGGTCCATCGGCTCTCTCCTCGGGCGTGCCGCGCTGGGCGAGGCTACGCATCGACAGTATCCTTAAGCGCGCCGCAGCCGGACCCGCTTGACCTATTCGGACAAATGCTCATCGTGCCCGACATGAGCCCGCCCGACAGATTCGATGTCGTTCATGCACGCCTCTTGCGCTTTTTTCCCGAGCTGGTCGAGGAATTGGGCGGAAACGCGGACGACCTGCTCGCCGGAGCCGGCCTCGAACGCGCGGCCATCGCCGGAGCCAGGCCGCAGGTGACCTATCGCCAGTTGTTCCAGTTGATCGACCAGACGGCCGAGACCCTGCGCTGCGCGGACTTCGGAATGCGCCTCGCCGCCCGGCAGGGCAGCAACGTCTTCGGGCCGCTCGGCCAGGTGATGAAACATTCGCGGACCTTCGGCGAAGCGCTCGCCTATGTCGGGACCCACGCCTTCGCCCACAGCCTGGCCGCCCGCATCTGGCAGCGGCGCCTGCCGGGCGAGGGCGGGCTGTTTTCCAGCCACGACATCCTGGTCGAAGGCCTCACGCACCGCGGCCAGGCGATCGAGCAGATCCTGCTCGTCGGGCATCTCTTCGCGATGGAGCTGACCGGCGGCCGGGCGCGGGTCCGCAGGGTCCACTTCCGCCACCAGCCGCTCTCGCCGCCCAAGGTCTACCGCCGCTATTTCGGCTGCGAGGTCAGCTTCGGGCAGAACGAGGACGGGGTGCTCTATTCGGACCACGACCTGGCCGCGCCGATCGTCGCCCCGGATCCCGAGGCGTACCAGACCGCGATCCAGTTCATCGAAGCCCGCTTCGATCGGCAGCGGCCGCCGATCCACGCCCTGGTGCGCGGCGTGGTGATGCAGTCGCTCTGGACCGGCGAGTGCAGCAATGCCCATGTCGCGGCGGAACTGGGCCTGCACGCGCGCACGCTCCACCGCCGGCTGGGCGACGAGGGCACGTCGTTCCAGCAGATCAAGGACGAGGTGCGCCGCGACGTGCTGCGCTATTACCTGGGCCAGACCGATCTCGATCTCTCGACGATTTCGGAGAAGCTGGGCTTCGCCGAGCAATCGGTGCTGACGCGGCGTTGCCGCCGCTGGTTCGCGGCCACGCCGACCCAGGTGCGGCAGCAGCACCGGACAGCCGCCTGAAAGCGGGAGCGGCGCCGGCCGCATCCTTGGTGCCTGCCGCGCGGAACGCCAAGCAGGGCGGGCAGCTCACGCCGGTCAGGGAGCCGGCGGGGCCGCGGGGACGGCGGCCGGCGGCATCGCCACCCGGCGCGCGGTCAGCACCCTGATCTCGGGGGCGAGCATCTGCCCCTTCATCACCCCGACGCCCAGCGTAGCCGAACGCGGCGAATCCCAGATCAGGCGCACCACGTCCATGCCGCTCACCACATGGCCGAACACCGCGAAGCCGGCTTTCCGCTCCGGGTCGGGCGAAGCCGGATCGGCATCGAGCCCGGCCATGTCGGACAGCAGGATCGAGAAATCGGCCACCGCCGTACCCGGCGCATTGCGCGCCATCGACAGCGCGCCGGCCTTGTGGAGCAGGCCGGTCTGACTGGTCGGCTCGTGCGCGATGGGCGGCAGGCGGAGCTTGGGATTGCGCTGCCCGGCCTGGATCAGGCCGTTGGGCGGCTTGCCCCAGTCGAGATGCATCGCCCGGTAGAAGGTGATCCCGTCGAACCGCCGCTGGTCGACGTAGCGGAGGAAGTTGGCCACCGTGACCGGCGCGTGCTTGGCATCGAGGTCGACGGTGATGACGCCCTTCTCGGTCGTCAACGCGACGCGGACGATGTCCGGCAAAGGCGCAGGCGGCGCGGGCGCGTGCCGGGCCGGCGGCGCCGCCGCGGTGAGGGCCAGGGCGAGCGGAAGGGCGAGCAGGACGAATCGGCGGTGCATGGCCACGATCATGCCGCCGCCGCCGCTGTTGCGCCAGAGCAACGCGGCAGCCGCGAACGCGCCGTGCGGCGAAACAATCTGTCCACAGCCTCCATTTTGGATAGTGCTTGTTGCGCGGCTTGCGGCTAGGAACGGCGCAACGAATTGCCGGATCGGTGCTCAAGCCCGACGGTTGCAATCGATCTGCACCGCACGAACGGTGCAGACGGGGAGAGGATGCCGGCGCGCCGCCATAAACAGAACAGGCGCGTCGGCTGACTCGCCGTTCCCGCCCGCCAAATGGGCCCGCCCGTGCGATTTTCCGCCGCCGCGGTTTCATGGGCTGCGAACATGCGCTAGGTTCGGGCAGCCTCATCGAGCCAGGCAACCGGGAGAATTTACGTGAACGAGATGTCCAAGGTCGGCCCCCGGAGTGATCCGGAGAACATCACCGCCGAAGACATGGACCGCGAGGTTCGCGTCACCTACGGCAGCGAAGCCTTCCTCAGCCCCGAATACCTCGAGGCGGAGAAGCGCCTGCTCTGGCCCAAGATCTGGCAAATGGTCGAGCGCGAGACCGACCTGCCCAATCCCGGCGACTGGATGACCTACGACGTCGCCGACGAATCGGTGATCGTGCTGCGCAAGGACGACGGCACGCTGAAGGCCTTCCACAACGTCTGCCCCCACCGCGGCCGCCAGTTGATCTCGGTGCCCGACATGATCCCCGATCCGGTCACGGCGATCAAAGGCGCGCAGCCGGTGCACGACGTGCGGGGCAACAACCGCAAGAGCTTCATCTGCGGCTTCCACGGCTGGACCTTCGACCAGGACGGGAACAACACCTACGTCCTCGACGATCAGGACTGGCACGGCAGCCTCACGCCCGAGCGGACCTGCCTCTCCGAGGTCAAGGTCGATACCTGGGGCGGGTTCATCTATATCAACATGGACCCCGAGGCGGTGTCCTTGAAAGAATGGATGGGCCGCGCGGGCGAGATCCTCGGCTACTTCCGGCTCGACGAGATGCGCTACAAGTGGCGGCAGTGGGCGATCTATCCGTGCAACTGGAAGGTCGCGATCGAGGCCTTCCTCGAGCCCTACCACGTCGCCGGGACCCACACCCAGCTCCTGGCCTACGGCGACTACTACGCGCTGTCCCGGCAGTACGGCCTGCACTCGGTCTCAAGCTACGACACCCGCGACGACAAGTTCAAGATGGCCGAGAGCGCCGGCACCACCCGCGCCGGCAAGGGCCTCGACCCGCGCGTCTCGACCTACGAGCTGATTCGCGAGAACTACGAGACGGTGAACTTCTCGGCCTCGACCGAAACCCTGGTCAACGCCGCCAGCCGCCTCAAGGACGAGCTGCCCGAGACCGCCACGGCGCAGGAATGCATCGCCCACTGGATCAAGTCGGCCAAGGCCGACGACGCCGCGCGCGGGGTGATCTGGCCCGAGGTCCCGCCCGAGATCAAGCAGGAGGGCGGCCTCGCCTGGGGGCTCTGGCCGAACCAGAACATCCTCCACGGCGAGACCTTCGCGCTGTGCTACCGCGTGCGCCCCTACGGCGACGATCCCAACAAGTGCGTGTTCGAAAGCTACGCGCTGGAGCGCTTCCCCGCGGGCGAGGAGCCCGAGACCGAATGGACCTACGCCGAGCCGACCGGCGAGAACTGGGGCTCGGTCCTGGCGCAGGACTTCTCCAACATGGAGTTCGTCCACAAGGGCATGAAGTCGAGCGGCTGGCGCGGCGCGATCCCCAACCCGCACCAGGAGCAGAAGGTGATCAACCTCCACCGCAACCTGGCCAACTGGCTGGAAGGACGCGGCGCGCCCAGGAAGCTGGAGGGGCAGAATTGAGCTATCTCCCCTCCCCTTCAGGGGAGGGGCCGGGGGTGGGGGCTGTCGGGATGGTGCAGCGCGTGCCGGCTACAAGCCCCACCCCAACCCCTCCCCTGAAGGGGAGGGGCTTCCCGCATCAATAGGCCAGCTTCAACCCCGCCCGCGGCCAATCCACGGCGATAAGCTGGCCGTAGCCCGACAGCGTGATGTAGGCGGTCTTCATGTCCGCGCCGCCGAAGGCGATGTTGGTGCTGTAGGGCTCGACCCCGTCCCAGAACTCGACCAGGCCGCCCTCGGGGGCGAAGACGCTGATCCCGCCGTTGACCAGGCTGGCGACGCAGATGTTGCCGCCTTCCTCCACCGCGAGGCTGTCGAACCGCTGGTAGCCGTGCTGCGCCGAGCCGATGAACCGCCCGCCCGCCGGCGAGGGCCAGGGCTCCTTGGCCAGTTCGCCCTCGCCGACGATAGCCCAGGCCCAGAGCCGCCCGGTCTCGGTCTCGGTCGCATAGACCGTCTGCCCGTCGGGCGAGAGGCCCACCCCGTTGCCGGTGATCAGCGAGAAGGCCGCTTCCTTGATGAGGCTGCCGTCGACCCGGGCATAGTAGAGCGCGCCGCGGTCCATCACCCGGCCGTAGGACTTGCCGTGGTCGGTGAACCAGAAGCCGCCCTTGCCGTCGAAAACGATGTCGTTCGGCCCGAACAGCGGCACGCCGTCACAATTGTCGTAGAGCATCTCGACCTTGCCGCTCGCCAGGTCGACACGCTGGATGCCGTTGCCCGCATAGGCATCGGCGCGGCCGTGGGGGCGGACGAAGCCGTCGTCGTGGTAGACCCAGTTGAACCCGCCGTTGTTGCAGACGTAGAGCTGCTCGCCCGGCCCCATGGCCATGCCGTTCGGCCCACCGCCGACATGGGCGATCACGCTCTTGGCGCCGTCAAGCGCCACCCGCACGATATTGCCGCTCTCGATCTCCACCACCGCGACCGAGCCGTCGGGCAGGACCACCGGGCCTTCGGGAAAGCGCAGGCCGTCGGTGACGACGCGGTACTCGAGCTTGGGCATGTTCTTCCTCTCTTGTTCCGTCGCCCCGGGCTAGCGCTGCTTGTCGATCAGTTCGATGATCGCCGGAAAGTACTTCGCCCCGATCCCGCCGTCGACCGCGGCGGCGTAATATTCCGCTGCGCGATGGGCCATGCGCGGCTCGACGCCCATCTGCCCCGCCAGTTCGATCGCATAGCCCAGGTCCTTGAGCGCATAGGTCGAAGGAAAGGCCTGCGTAGGAAACTCGCGCGGCGCCATGGCTCGGGCGCCGTGGACCTGCAAAGCGAACGAATTGCCCGAGCCCAGACCGACCGTCTCGATCAACTTGGCCGGCGTGACCCCGGCGCGCTCGGCCACGACCATCATCTCGGCGATCGCGGCGACGTTCTCGAACAGCAGGGTATTATTGATGAGCTTGACCACCTGCCCGCAGCCGACCCCGCCGCAGTGGGTCACGTCGCTGCCCATGTAGCGCAGGTACGGCGCGATCCGGTCGAACAGTTCGTCCGGAGCGCCGACCATGATCGACAGGGTGCCGTCGATCGCGGCCTGGCGGGTGCGGGCGACGGGCGCGTCGGCGAAAGGATTGCCAAAACCGCTGAGCAGCCTGTCGACGGTCAGAGCATCTGCAAAGCTCGTCGTGCTCAAATCGACGACGGCAATGCCGAGAGCACCGGCGGCGATGATCTCCTCGCAGACGCTGCGAACCTGTTTGCCCCCGGGCAGCGAAAGAAAGATCACGTCCGCCGTTTCGACAACCTCGGCTACAGAACCCGCCGCAATCGCTCCGTTACCGACCTGTTCGCTCAAGGCATCGGGATTCATGTCGAAGGCCACGACCGGCCCGTCATGCTTGCGCACCACATTGGCGCACATGCCGCCGCCCATGACGCCGAGACCGATGAACCCGAGGGTTGGGACTGCGCTCATTGTTATCCTCTCCACTCCGGCGCCTAGTAGATGACTTCCGCATCCTCCAGCGCGGCCCGCTCCCCGCGGCCCATGCCGAGCAATTCGCCGTAAACGTAATCCTCATGCTCGCCGAGCTTCGGCGTGCCGCGATGGATGCCGATCTCCGGCCCCTTGGACAGCCGCATCGGCACGCCGACCGCGGCGCGCAGCTTGCCGTCGGGCTCGGCCACCTCGACGATCGCACCGCGCTGGCGGAGGTGCTCGTCGCCGGCGATCTCGGGCGTGGTCCAGCTCGCATGCGCGGCGATGCCCGCGGCCTGCAGCAGCGCGGCCGCGGCATTGGCGTCCTGCCCCCGCGCCCAGGCCGACAGCGCCTCGTCCGACAGGTCCGGCCCGACGATCCCGGCCAGCGCCGCGCGCTCGGCATCGCTGCCCACCGCGATCGACAGCCAGCGGTCCTCGCCCCGGGCGGGATAGACCCCGTGCGGGCTCATCCGCGGGTGGGCATTGCCCATGCGGCGCACCTCCTCGCCCGCCGCGGCGAGCAGCAGCGCCTCGCCCAGCAGGGACGAGGCCACCTCGCGCGCCGAGACATCGACCAGCGCGCCCTCGCCCGTCGCCCGGCGGCGGTGCAGCGCGGCCATGACCGCCACGGCCGAGTTCATCCCCACGGTGTGGTCCATCACGTGGCGCATCTCGACCGGCGGGCCGTCGGCGAAGCCGGTCAGCTCGCCCAGCCCGCCCCAGGCCCCGAACAGCGGGGCATAGCCGGCGAAATGCCGGTCCGGCCCCGACTGGCCCGAGGACGAGACCGCGAGCATGATGATGTCCGCCTTGACCGCCTTGAGGTCCTCGTAGCCCAGCCCCAGCCGGGCTATGACCCCGGGCCGAAAACTCTCCGCCGCCACATCGCTCACCGCGACGACGCGCTTGGCCAGGGCCACGCCCTCGGGCTTCTTGAGGTTGATCCGCACCGACAGCTTGGTCGAGGCGACCTGGTCGAAGGTCGCCGGGCCCATCCGGCCATAGACCGGGTGCGGCTTGCGGAAGGCGTCGGGCCGCATGGCGCTCTCGATCTTCACCACCTCGGCGCCGAGCTGGCTCAGCAGGTGGGTGCAGAACGGGCCGGCGTTGTGGACGGTGAAGTCGGCGATGCGGATACCGTGGAGGGGTTTCATGCTGCGCCTCCATTTTGTTCACGCGGAGACGCGGAGGCGCGGAGAAGAACAAGGAAGTTTGGTTCGCGCAGAGGACGCAGAGATCGCAGAGGTGTTGCGCCTCGCGGCGAAGCCGCTCTGTTCCGTGCGAAGACGGCAGATGCGAAAACGCCTTCGGCGCCAGTTCTTCTCTGCGCCCTCTGCGTCCTCTGCGCGAAACTCCTTCTTTCTCCGCGCCTCCGCGTCTCCGCGTGAAAATCGGTCATGGCACCACCCTCGCGTATTCGCCGAGTTCGGGCGGCCCGCTGTTGAGGCTCAAAGCCGCGCCGTCGAACTGGAAGGGCGAGACCAGCATGGCGAAGACCCCCGCGCCGGTATCGACCGGCTGGAACAGCCCGCGCACCTTCTCGTGCGGGTCGCGGACGACTTCGGCCGGCGTGTAGTATTTCGCCAGCGGCACCGAGAGCTTCTGGCCCTCGCGCACGATGTCCTCGACCTTGCGGGTACTCGCCCATTCGCGGATGCGGGCATTGATCATCGGGCCCTGGCGGCTGCGCTCCAGCGAATCCTCCAGTTCGGGCGCAAGCGCCCAGCCGGGCCTCCCCAGCAGCTCGACCAGGCCGTGCCACTGGCGCTGCTCCAGGGTCAGCAGCTCGACATAGCCGTCGGCGCAGGGGATCACCCCGCCGTAGCGGAACGAGCGCTCGGCCCGGTGCTCGACCTGGCCGTCGCCGAGCCGCTGGATCGCGAAGGCGCCGACCGCGAGGCTCGCGTCCTGGCTGGAAATATCGACGTACTGCCCGCCGAGCCCGGGCCGCACCCACAGCGCCGACAGCGCGCCCAATGCCGCGGCGATGCCGCCCTGCAGCGAGGCGAAGTGGCCGTAGACCTTGACCGGCGGCCGGTCGGGGAAAAGCTCGCAGGTCAGGCCATTGGGCAGCAGGTAGCCCTCGCCCGAGGCGTGGAGCACGGTGATGTCCTCGCCCTTCCAGTGCGCCTTGGCGCCGTGCGCGCCGAAGGGCAGGACCGAGACGTGGATCAGGTCGGGGTGCCTGGCGGCGATGCTCGCCTCGTCGAGGCCGAGGGCCTCGCGCTGCGCCAGCGGGGTATCGTCGATGAAGATGTCGGCTTCGCTGAGCAGCGCGTTCAGCGCGTCGCCCTCGGCCACGGCGCTGCGCATGCCGGCGGCGAGATAGGCGAACAGGGCGGATACTTGCGAGCCCCTCCCCTTCAGGGGAGGGGTTGGGGTGGGGCATGTCGCCGGCAAGGGCTGCATTTTCCCGACAGCCCCCACCCCCGGCCCCTCCCCTGAAGGGGAGGGGAGAAAAGGCGGCTCGCGGCGCAGCGGGGAGCCCTGCGCCGGCTCGGCCAGGATCGCCTCGGCGCCCATGGTCGAGAGCAGCCGCGCGGCATAGGCCGCCGCCACGCCCGAGGCGCGGACGACGATGCGCAAGCCGGATAGGGGTAGCGACATCGCTAAATCCTCCCCGAGCTTGTCTCGGGGAGGGGGACCATCCGCAGGATGGTGGAGGGGCAAGCAACCTGGCCGGGGTCGGAGAAGTTCGCAGAAACCGCGAAAACCCCTCCACCACTCGCCTGCGGCGAGCGGTCCCCCTCCCCGACCAAGCTCGGGGAGGATTTAGGAGCGGAAATCACCTCAGCGCACCACCGGCAGCTCGAGGTCCAGCCCGGCGCCGTCGACGAACACCTTGGTGTTCGGGTCGAGGCTCGGCAGCACCACGGTGGCCAGGCCCGGCGTGGTCAGTTCGCCGCGCTGGTTCTCGCCCTTGATCTCGATGTCGACCAGGGCATAGCCGTCCTTCAGGTACTTCCGCGTCACGGTGCCGCGCGCCCAGGTGCAGTCGCCCATGGTGTTGAAGCGGCTCATCCGGGTCTTGATCCGCTTGAGGAAGCCGGCGTCGCCCATCCAGTTGGTGATGAACGAGGCCATCCAGGCCGAGCGCTGCGGGCCGTAGTCGTAGACCCCGGGCACGCCCACTTCCTTGGCGGTCGATTCGCGGTGGTGGCCGATGCCGGTGTACTCGATCCCGCCGCCGGCTTCCGGGTTGCGGAAGAAGTGGCCGGGGTGCTTGACCGCGTTCTTGAAGATCACGCCGTGGGTGTGGCCGCGGCCGCAGCCGACCAGGAAGCCCATGGTGTCCATCAGGCTGAGCGGCCCGCGGACGATCTCGGGCAGGGTCTCGCCCTCCTGGACCTCTTCCCAGTAGCGGACGTTGCCGCCGCGGATGTTCTTCTCCTCGTCGAGGATCGCGGTGTCGATCTTCTCGAAGTCCTCGGGCGTGTACTCGTGGGTCTTGATGTCGGCATACTTGCCGGCGTCACGGGCGGCCTTGCGCTCGTGCCGGGTGCAGGTGCCGAGCGCCTTGGCGACGAGCTCGCCGCGCTGGTTGAAATAGGTCGCCTCGACGTACTGGAGCACCAGCGTGCCCGAGAACTGGCTTTCCTTCACGTCGACGCCGACGACGCGCTCGACCGCCGAGATGCGGTCGCCCGGGCGGACGTGGCGGAACAGCTCCCAGTCGTTGCCGGCGTAGAAGCCGTGGACCCCGGGCAGGCCCCAGCGGGTCCGGCCGACCCAGCCGAAGGCCATCGGGAAGTTCGGGTGGGCGAGCATCGAGCCGTGGCGGGTCAGGCGGCCGACCTCGAGATCGCGGTAGAGCGGGTTGAGATCGCCGATGCCGTTGCAGAAGTTGCGGATCGTGTCCTCGGTGGCGTCCTGCAGGTAAGGGCCCTCGGGGCGCAGGTGCATGCCGATCATGTTCTCGGCGGCCCGAATCGCCTCGGGGGTGATCTTTCCTTCGGCGGCGGCGTGGCCGATGTCCTTGTCGGTGCTCTCGTTGCTCATTCCCAGGCTCCATGATGCGGATTCGTTGCGGCGATGCATAATGCATTATCTTGAGGGGTCAAGCGGGGGCCTGGACGTGATCGGCGCAGCCTTAAGGGCAACTTTTTGCAGCCGAAGGGGGGGGAGTCCGGTCACCCGAAGGCGGCGGACTGGCCGTCCGCAGGCGGCATACTGGTCGCCCGAAGGTCGCCCACTGGCTGCCACCCTCTCCCCGCCGGGGAGAGGCGGCGTAGCTTACCGCTTCAGCGGTTAGCGAAGCGGAGAGGGGCCGCGGTTGCGCGCGCCCGCCACCCTCTCAACTGCCTCAACTGCGGCTAGGCGCTGACGCGCCAAGCCTTCGTATCTCTCCCCGGCGGGGGAGAGAGTGGCCCGTTCAGCTCCAGTCGAACTCGGCGCCGTTCACGATCGAGCCGTAGCGCCCCAGGCAGGCGATCGCGTGCATGTGCTCGTCGGGGGTGATCCCGGCGCAGCAGTCCTCGAGGATGACCACTTCATAATCGCGGTCGTGCGCCTCGCGGGCGCCGGAGTGGACGACGCCGTTGGTCGAGACGCCGCACATCACGATCCGCTCGATCCCGTTGGCGCGCAGGATCGCCTCCAGCGAGGTCGCGTAGAACGGGCTGACCCGGTGCTTGACGATGTCGAAGTCCTGGGCCTGCGGGGCGAGCGCGGGATGGACCTCGGTGCCCCAGGTGCCGAGCTGGAAGATATCGTTCTTCCGCGCGCCGGAGAAGATCGGCGAATTGAGCGGCGCCTCGCGGTAATCCGCGGAGAAGCCGACCCGGACATAGCCGACCCTGGCTCCGGCGGCACGGGCCGCCGCGATGGCCTTGGCGGTGTTCGCCAGGACGCCGCGCTCCGCCACCTGGACACCGTAGGTCTGGGCGCTGAAGCCGTCGGCGGCGACGAGGTCGTTCATCATGTCCATGACGAGGAAAAGGGTCGGTTTCATGAATCTAAACTCGGCTTGAGGTTATAGAAAGGATGGGGCTCGCACGAAGCCACGAAGCCACGAAGAGGTCCAGTGATGCGGCGAAGCCGCCCTCCCCTTTCGACGCACCGCGGAATGAGTCATCACGCCCGCGGCGCGAGACGGCATCTTCGTGGCTTCGTGGCTTCGTGCGAGAAATTACTTTTCTTCCAGAAACTTGAGAGCGGGCTCACCCGGCCTCGACCGAATCCCGCAGCTCCAGCCAGCCCGCCTCGATATGCTGGCGGGTCGCCAGCATCGCCGCCGAGGCGTCCCCCGCGATGAAGGCGTGCATCAGCTCGTCGTGCTCGGCCGAGGCGCGGCTGACCCGCCCCTTGAGCTGGTTGATCAGGTCGAAGGGATAGCGGGCCCAGAGGATCTGCACGAAATGCAGCGTCTGCGGCATCCGCGCGATCTCGAACATGCGGTGGTGGAAGCGGTAGTTGGCGGCGCGGGCGGTCTCGTTGTCGCCGGCGTCGAAGGCCGTGGCGAACTCTCGCGCCAGGCCGCGCAATTCGTCGATTTCCGCGGCATTGGCCCGCTCGACCGCCCCCTTGACGAGCTGGGTCTCGAGCAGGATCCTGAGGTTCAGCGTCTCGGTCGAGGCCGCGATGTCGAAGGGCGCGACGATCGAGCCCTTGAAGCTGTCGCCGGCGACGTAGCCCTCGGCCTCGAGCAGCTTGAGCGCCTCGCGCACCGGGGTGATCGAGGTGTTGAGGAGCGTCGCGATCTCCTGCTGCTTGAGCCGCGTGCCGCGCGGAAACCGCCCGGCGATGATCCCCTCGCGCAGGAAGTCCGCGACCTGTTCTTCCTTGGTCTTGAACTGGATCGTCACTCAGCTCTTCTCACGCACCGGGGCCCAGGCGAAGTCGCCGGGCTGGTAGGCCTTGGCCGCGCCCGACTGGAGCAATGCGGCGGTTTCGGCCTCGCTGTAGCCGAGCGACCGGAGCAATTCCACCGTGTGCTCGCCGATCTCCGGCGGGGGCAGCCCGGGCTCGACCGGGCCGGGCACCCCGGCGAACTCGGGCACCTCGAACCGGAGCCCGCGGAACTCGAGGTCGCGCAGCTTGCCCTCCTGCCGGGCCTGGGGCGCATCGAGCACGCGTTCGAGCGGCATGACCTCGTTGAAGCCCAGGCCCGCGGCGCGCAGGCGCCGTTCGGCTTCGGCGAAGGTGTACTTGCCGACCGCCGCGACGACCGCGGCCTCGACCACCTCGCGCGCCTTCTTGCGGTCGCGCAGCCTGGCGTAGGCGGGCTCGCCGTCCTCGGGCATGTCGAGCGCGCGGGTCAGCCTGGCCCAGTGCGCGTCGGTGAGGATCAGCAGGTAGATCCAGCGCCCGTCGGCGGTCAGGTAGGAGCCGTAGCCGGGCATCGAGAACTCGCCCCCGCCCTCCTTCTCGAGCCGGCCGAGGAGCTGGGTCTTGAGCTGCATCCCCGCCAGATCCCGCGCGGCGAGGTGCAGGCCGGTCTCGTAGAGGCCGATCTCGATGCTGCGATCCGCGGCCGGATCGAGCATGGCGGCGAGCACCCGGATCACCGCGTAGGTCCCCGCGAACTGGTCGTGATAGCTCGGCCCGAACCGGGTCGGGCGGCCGTCGATCCGGTGGTCGTCCATCGCGCCCGTCGCCGCCTCGGCGATCGGGTTGGTCATCAGGTCGTCGGCCTGGGGACCGTGGGCATAGCCCTTGACGTGGACATGGATCAGGCCCGGATTGACCGCGGCGCAGTCTGCCGCCGTGACCCCCAATTTCCGGGCCGCGGCCGGGGCCAGGTTGTGGATCACGACGTCCGCCGTGGCGGTCAGCCTGCGGAACGCCTCCTTGCCGCCTTCCGCGACCAGGTCGAGGCAGATCGCCCGCTTGGAGTGACTGTAGGCGACGATCGTCCCCGAGGGCCCGCCCCTGACCAGCGAACGGGTGGTGTCCCCGCTCGGCGGCTCGATCTTGATCACCTCGGCCCCGAGCTGCGACAGGATATGCGTCGCGAACGGCGCCGCGATCATCGTGCCGAGCTCGAGGACGCGCTTGCCCTTCAGCGGCTGGAGGTTGCTCATCGAATTTCGCACCTTGCTCCTGGAACACGCGCCGAGTCGACCGGCGGCCGGGACAGCTCATCCGGCAGTCGATAAAGATAATGCATTATTTGGCAAGCGTGCTAGAGGCCGCTCAGAACTTTCGCGTGAGCAGGAGCAGACATGAGCGACGATTTTTCCGCCTGGGTGGGCAAGAGCGAAACGGCGGTCGACGTGCTCGAACCGGCCCGCAGCAACGCCCTGCGCGCGGCACTCGGCGATCCGGCCCCGCTGGCCGAAGGAGACGACCTGCCGCTGCTCCACCACTGGCTCTATTTCTGGAACGTCCAGCCGCCCGCCGGGCTCGGCACGGACGGTCATCCGGCCAAGGGCGGGTTCCTTCCGCCGGTGCCCCTGCCCCGCCGGATGTGGGCCGGCGGGCGGCTGCGGTTCCTCGCCCCGCTCAAGCTGGGCGAGCGGGTGACCAGGACCTCGACGATCCTCAAGGTCGAGCAGAAGGCCGGCAAAAGCGGCACGCTGGTCTTCGTGACGGTTCGCCACGAGCTCACCGGCGGCGGCGGCCTGGCGATCTCCGAGGAGCAGGACCTGGTCTACCGCGACGCCGCGGCGCCGGGCTCGATTCCCGCGCCGGCCGCTTCCGGCCCGGAGCCCACCGCGCCCTGGCGCAGCGACGTGATGCCCGACCCGGTGCTGCTGTTCCGCTATTCGGCGCTGACGATGAATGGCCACCGCATCCACTACGACCGGCCCTATGCGATGGGCGAGGAGGCCTATCCCGGCCTGGTCGTGCACGGGCCGCTCCAGGCCACGCTGCTGATCGACCTGGCGAATCGCCACGCCGGCAAGCCCGTCACCGGCTTCGATTTCCGCGGCCAGGTTCCGGCCTTCGCCGGCACGACGCTCAACGTCTGCGGCGAGCCGACCGCCGAGGGCGCCTCGGTCTGGACCGAGCAGTCGGGCGGCAAGAACATGGTCGCCACAGTGCGTTGCGCAATGTGAGCCGGGCAACGCCGCGGCGGTAATTGCCAGGCTGGACAATGGAGCCTCGCGCGGCGGAGGCTGAAGCCTTGCGCTCGCGGTCAATTCGGTTATGCGGCCTCATGCCTTGCGGTTCGCACAGAATCGCGATGTTTCGCCTTCCCGCGCAGCGACGATCCTTCGCGCGCCGAATTCTTGGGAGAGACCATGTACGCCGACGATACCGCCGAGGGCACCAAGGCCAAGACTGCAGGAACGACCCCCGTTTACAAGCGCATCCTCGACCTGTTCGAGGCCGAAGGCATCAAGACGCTCTACGGCATCCCCGATCCCAACTTCGTCCATATGTTCCTGGAAGCCGAGAAGCGCGGCTGGCAGGTCGTCTCGCCGCACCATGAAGCCAGCGCGGGCCACATGGCCGCCGCCACCGCGCGGATGACCGGCAAGCCGGCGCTGTGCATCGGCACGCTCGGGCCGGGCCTGGCCAACCTGATGCCGGCGATCCAGTGCGCCAAGGTCGAGAACGACCCGATCATCATCATGGGCGGCCAGCGCGCCCGCATCACCGAGCGCCGCGTGCGTCGCGGCCGCATCCAGTTCGTCTGCCAGGAGCCGATGATCAAGGATTCGGTCAAGTTCTCGACCTCGATCGAATATGCCGACCAGGCCGACGAGATCATCCGCGAGGCGATTCGCGTCGCCATGTCGGGCACGCCCGGCCCGGTCTACATCGAGTACCCGCACCACACGATCCTTGAGGACCTCGACGTTCCGGCTCCACTGCCGCCGAGCAAGTACCGCCTGACCGACCAGGGCGCCGACGGCGACCGCATCGCCGAGGCCGCCGAGCTGATCAAGGCCGCCAAGAAGCCGATCATCCTGGTCGGCCACGGCGTCCACACCAGCCGCTCGGGCGCCAAGGTCAAGGAACTGGCCGACCTGATGAACTGCCCGGTCATCCAGACCTCGGGCGGCACCAGCTTCATCCCCGGCCTCGAAGAGCGCACCTTCCCCTACGGCTTCTCGGAAGTCTCGGTCGATGCCGTGATCGAGAGCGACCTGGTCATCGCGCTGGCGACCGAACTGGGCGAGCCCAGCCACTACGGCCGCTGGCGCCACTGGGTGGACAACGAGGCCAACCGCAAGTGGATCTACGTCCAGCAGGACGCCACCGCGATCGGCGTCAACCGCAGCTACGACGTGCCCCTGGTGGGTGACGTCCGCGCGGTCGTCCCGCAGCTGGTCCGCGCGTTGAAGGGCGCCTCGCTGCCGGGCCACCCGTCGATCGACGAGTACATCAAGCGCGAAGCCCAACAGATCCAGGACCTCTACGACGAGTCCAAGACCCGCGACGACGGCACCGGCAACGTGCCGATGAACACCGCGCGCTTCATCACCGAAGCAACCCGTGCCTTCCCCAAGGACGGCATCATGATCCGCGACGGCGGCGCGACGGTGATCTTCACCTGGACCTACAACCAGGCGAAGCCGAAGGACGTGATCTGGAACCAGAACTACGGCCACATCGGCACCGGCCTGCCCTATGCCACCGGCGCGATGATCGCCGACTACGCCGAGACCGGCGTGCAGCGCCCGGGCATGCTGCTGACCTCGGACTCCTCGTTCCTGTTCCACATCGGCGAACTCGAAGTGGCGGTGCGCAAGAACCTGCCGCTGGTCTGCGTCGTCGGCGTCGACTTCCAGTGGGGCCTCGAGGTCGGCATCTATCGCGCCACCTTCGGCGAGGGCACCAACGAGGCCGGCGTGCACTGGTCGAACAAGGTCCGCTTCGACAAGATCGCCGAGGGCTTCGGCGCCACCGGCCACTTCGTTCAGCGCGCCGACGAGCTCGGGCCGACGATCGCTGCCGCCTATGCCGCCGGCGGCGTCCACGTGATCCACGTGCCGATCGAGCCCAAGGCCAACGCTTCGGACAAGCCGCAGTACAGCGAGTTCAAGACCTGGTACGCCGAAGGCACGCAGTAAGATAAGCCACACCCCTTCCCCCTCGATGGGGGAAGGATGCGGAGACTTGGCAGCTTGCTGCCTAGTCGCAGCTGGATGGGGGTGATCGTGCCGCAAGCACTTCGCCTGACGGAGAGCTCACCCCCACCCAACTTGCGCTAGACGCTTCGCGCCAAGCTCCAGTATCCCTCCCCCATCGAGGGGGAGGAACCGGAGAGAGCAGATGCGCGACTATCTGAAGTTCTACATCGACGGCCGTTGGGTCGATCCGGTCACGCCGAAGTCGGCCGAGGTCGTCAACCCGGCGACCGAGGCGGTCTCGGGCTCGATCTCGCTCGGCTCGGTCGCCGACGTCGACCTGGCCGTCGCCGCCGCGCGCCGCGCTTTCGCCACCTGGGGCGAAAGCAGCGTCAAGGAACGCATCGACCTGCTCGAGACGATCATCGCCGGATACCTCAAGCGCGAGCGCGAGCTGGGCGAGGCGGTGACCGAGGAAATGGGCGCGCCGATCTCGCTCGGCACCGGCTTCCACACCCTGCTCGGCAAGGGCCATTTCCAGCAGGCGCTGGACGTGCTCAGGACCTTCAAGTTCGAGGAACAGCACGGCCCCACGCTGATCCGCAAGGAGCCGATCGGCGTCTGCGGCCTCATCACCCCGTGGAACTGGCCGATGAACCAGACCTGCGTGAAGATCGCCCCGGCCCTGGCGACGGGCTGCACGATGATCCTGAAGCCGCCGCAGCTCGCGCCCTATTCGGCCCAGATCCTGGCCGAGATCATCCACGACGCCGGCACCCCGGCGGGCGTGTTCAACATGATCCAGGGCCAGGGCTCGGTGATCGGCGCGGCGCTATCGAAGCATCAGGACGTCGACATGATCTCGTTCACCGGCTCCGAGCCGGTCGGCGTGCAGATCCAGAAGGACGCCGCGGATACCGTCAAGCGCGTCGGGCTGGAGCTTGGCGGCAAGTCGGCCTGGATCGTGCTCGACGACGATGCGCTCGCCGCCAATGTCGCCGGCGCCACCGCGGGCATGATGGGCAATTCGGGCCAGACCTGCTCGGCCGGCTCGCGCCTGCTGGTGCCGAACGGCCGCCTGGAGGAAGCAGTCAAGGCCGCGACCGAGGCCGCCGAGGGCGTCACCGTGGGCGACCCGCAGGGCAATTTCGCGATGGGCCCGGTGGTCTCCAAGAGCCAGTACAACATCATCCAGGACTACATCCAGAAGGGCCTCGACGAAGGCGCCAAGCTGATCGCCGGCGGCCTCGGCCGTCCCGAGGGGCTGGACAAGGGCTGGTACGTCAAGCCGACGGTCTTCGTCGGCGACAACGACATGGTGATCAGCCGCGAGGAGATCTTCGGCCCGGTCCTGGTCGTCATCCCCTACGAGGACGAGGACGACGCCGTGCGCATCGCCAACGATTCCAACTTCGGCCTCGGCGGCTACGTCTCGGGGCAGGATGCGGACAAGTGCCGCAACATCGCCCGGCGGATGCGCACCGGGGCGATCTGGGTCAACGGCGGCTTCGACTTCAACGCCCCGTTCGGGGGCTACAAGCGCTCGGGCAACGGCCGCGAGTGGGGCGAGCACGGGTTCGCCGAATATCTCGAGATCAAGTCGATCATCGGCTGATCGGTTGAACACGAATCGGCAAGGGCGGCGCCTTGAGGTGCCGCCCTTTTGCGTCAAGCCTCCAAGTCCGCTCGGCCTGAGCTTGTCGAAGGCCCCTGCGCCACCGCGTCACAGCCCGTGCGCGTGGCCTTCGGCAAGGGCTCGGGCGCGCTGCTGGTGGTGGATCGCGAGGTAGTCCGGCGCGCGAAGGACAGCAAAATCTTAGGACCTTTGGGTTAGGCCGCCCCGGCTGGAGGCCTGAGCCGTGTCTGTTGCCTATCTCCATGTCGATTCCGCCGACGCGCTGCCGCGTCCGTCCGATGTGCCGGCGGGCGTTGCCGGGCGCGAGCTGCTCGGCTCGTCCGCCTTCGTGCTCGCCTGGCGGCATCTCGAAGCCGGGGCCGGCCTGCCGACGCAGAGCCATGCCTTCACTTCCGCCATGGCCCGCACCCTGCTGGCCGATGCCGAAATCCGCCTGCTGGTCATGCCCGGGCGCGGGGGGGCCCGGGCGATCCTGCCGCTGTGCCGGGACCGCGGCCCCTTCTCGCGCTGGCGGATGGTCGGGGCCAAGGAAGTGTTCGAGCCCGGCGACGCGCTCTACGCCGACCGCGCCGGGGCCAAGCGCCTGGCCGAAGCGATCGCCGTGCAGTCCCGCGCCGTGTCCTTCGACCGCCTGCCGGCGAGCTCCGAGCTGATCCCGGCGGTCCGGGCGGCGATGCGCGGGCGCGGCTGGGTCTCGGTGCGCCCGGCCATGCCGAGCCCGACCCTCGCGCTCGACGCGAGCTGGAGCGATCCGGCGGCCAGGTTCAATCCGGGCCGCCGCTCCGACTTCCGCCGCGCCGCCCGCAAGGCCGCCGAGTGCGGCGAAGTGGCCTATGCGGTGCTCTCGCCCGAGCCGGCCGAGTTCGACGCCCTGTTCGACGAGGCCATCGCGGTCGAGGTGCGCAGCTGGAAGCGCCAGGCAGGCACGGCGATCGCGGTGGACCCGGCCAAGTGCGCCTTCTTCCGCGACTATTTCCGCGCCGCCTGCGCGCAGGGCGCGCTGCGGATCGCCTTCATGCGCGTGGACGGCCGGGCCGTGGCGATGCAGCTCGCGGTCGAATGGGGCGGGCGCTACTGGCTGTTCAAGATCGGCTTCGACGAGGACTTCGCCCGCTGCTCGCCGGGCACGCTGCTGATGCTCCACACGATCGGCTGGGCGGCGGCGCGCGGGCTCACCGCCTACGAAATGCTCGGCGACGTCGAGCCGTGGATCGCCGAGTTCTGGACGCGCGACCGGCATGACTGCGTGCGCCTGCGCACCTATCCGCGCAACTTGCGCGGGGTAGCGGCCTTCCTCATGGACCTGGGCCGCTGGGCCCGGACCCGCTCGGCCAACACCCGCTCGGCCCGAGGTAACGCGTGAAGCACACGCCGCGGAGCCTGCTGCGCGGCGTCCGCTATGCGCTGCCCGGGCAGCTCGGCAAGGTCATGCCGGCTCCCACGCCGGAAGCCGTCGCGCACCTGTGCCGCCGCCTGGCCCGTCGGGGGATCGCGACGACGGTGGGCTATTTCCAGGCCGAGGGGTCGCCGCCCGCCGCGATCGCCGCCGCCAACCTGTCCGCCGCCGCCGCGCTTAGCGGCACCGGCGCCTATCTCTCGGTCAAGGCGCCGCCGCTGGAATTCGCGGCCGGGCTGCTCGATCGGATCGCCGCGGCCGGCCTGCCGATCCTGTTCGACGCCCACGCCCCGCGCGACGCCCAGGCCACCCACGACGCCCTGGCGCGGCTGCTGCCGGCTCATCCCGGCAGCGGCCTGGCGATCCCCGCCCGGTGGCGGCGCAGCCCGGCCGATGCCGAGCGCTTCCGCGATGCGCCGGTCCGCATCCGGCTGGTCAAGGGCGAATGGCCCGACCCCGCATGGCCCGATGCCGATGCCGAGACCGCCTACCTCGCGCTGGCGGAGCGGCTCGCCGGTCGCAGCGCGCCGGTCGCCGTGGCGACGCACGACCCGCAGCTCGCCCGCCGCGCCCTTGCCGCGCTGCTGGCCGCCGGCACGCCCTGCGAGCTCGAACAGTTGCGCGGCCTGCCCCGCCGCCGGACCATGGCCGCGGCGCAGGAGCTCGGCGTGCCGGTGCGCGTCTATCTGCCATTCGGGCCCGGCTGGTGGCCCTATGCGCTGAACCAGGCGCTCGCCCGCCCCTACCTGCCGGCCTGGTTCATCCGCGACCTTGCCCCAGCCTAGGTCGGAAAGACTCTAGACCACGTGCTTGCCGATCAGCGCGGCATAGCCCGCGGCGATGGCCTGCGAGAACTGCGCGTCGTAGCCGCCCTTGCGCCGCCGCTCGACGAGGTGCGAGCGGCCGATGAAGCTTTCGTACTGCGCGAGGTCGATCTCGCCGGTCACCGTGGCGAACGGATCGTCGGTTTTGGCGATGATCTTGCCCATGCTGGAAGGCCATTCCGGCCCGGCGATGTAGGAATGGCTGTAGAACCTGGGCTCGCCCTCGATCGTGCCCTCGAAACCGCCGCCGACGAGATTGGCGTTGATGACGAACACGTTGTTTTCCCGCGCGCGGGCGAAGGCCATCTTCTCGAGGTCGCCGGCGACCGTGGTGCCGACCGTGGCCGTCGGCACCGCGATGATCCGCGCGCCCTGCAGCACCATCAGCCGGGCGACGTCGCCGTTCATCCAGACATCGTAGCAGATGCCGACCCCGATCGGGCCGTAGCGCGTCGGGAAGACCGTGATCTTGTCTCCGGACGTGAACATCGACTGGCTGTGCACCTGGGCGATGCCGTGGCCGACGCCCATCTTGCGGTTCGTGCCGATCAACCCCTCGGGGCCCATCACCGCGGCGGCATTGTAGAGAAACGGCCTGACGGGATCGCGTTCGCCGAAGCCGACGATCGCGTACATGTCGTTGCGCCGGACCGTATCGGCAAGCTCGCGGATCAGCGGACCGGTAGCGAGCTCGCCGGTGGCGAGGTGCTTGTCGCAGGCCCGGCCGCGCGCGGCGCAATCCGCGCACTTCTCGAAGCCCTGGAGCGCCATCTCGGGAAAGACGATCAGCTTGACGCCGTCGCGCCCGGCGGTCTCGATCGTCTCCTTGATCTTGGCGGCGCAGGCCACCCGATCGCCCATCACCGGCCGAAAGTTGACCGCGCGCGCCTTGATCCTGGCGGCCGGAATGAACGGAGCGGCAGCCGGGACGGCCGGCGCCGCGGCTTGCGCCAGGCCGGGCGCGGCAGCGGCGGTGGCGGCGGTCAGCGCCGCGCCCTTCAACCAGGCACGGCGATCGATTCCCGAGTGATTGCGGTCGATCATGTCATCTCTCCCAAGACGTCGATGTGGAGCAAGTCAGGCCTGAGGCGCGCGGCATTCCCAATTGTCCGCGGAGTTCGGATCGAGGCCCGGCGCCTTCAGCACGGCGCGCTTGGGCTCGGGGCAGAGCCGGAACACGCGGTCGATTCCCTTCTGGGGCGTGGCCCGCGCGGCCAGGACCGATTCCGGCGCCTTGCCGGTCTCGACCCAGGTGGCCAGGGCATCGACCATCGGATCGTTGATGTCGGTCGGCCCGTTGCCGCCGTCGCAGTGCTGGACCCCGGGGACGAGGAACAGGCGCAGCCAGTTGCCCGCGTTCGGGTTCCTGGCGACCACCGCCTCGTAGCCCTTGAGGTTGTCGAGGTAGGAGTTCGCCTCGTCCGCGGTGCCGTGCCAGATGATCATCTTGGCCTTGCTGCCCGCGATCTTGCTCAGGTCGAGGCTGTCGGTCGAAACCTCGGTGCCGCCGATCGTCGCGAGATCGATCATCAGCTTCTCGTCGGTGATCTTCCAATAGTCCAGGCCGGGCCGCTGGGCGCGGATATTGGTGTCGGCCATGACGTGGTAGAACGGCACGCCCATCGCCTGGAGCGCCGAGGTCGAATACTGCGTGGTGCTCGGCCACGGCGGCGGGCGGGTGCCGGTCAGGTAGCGGATCCAGCCCAGCACGTCGCTGGCGGGCCAGCCCGCCTGCAGGCCGTCGCCGTAGATCCCCGGCCCGGAATAGGTCCGCGGAGTCGAGATCATCCGGAAGGTTTCGATCTGCGCCGGGGTGAAGCCCACGCCGCGCAGGATGTTCAGGTCGAAGTTCCCGATGTTGCGGGCATCGTGGATGATCCCGTCCTTCGCGCCGTCGGTATCGTCGTAGCGGGCGATGATCGCGTCGTAGGCGCGCTTGAGCAGTTCGGGCGAGAGCCAGCCTTCCGGATGGTTCTGCATGTGCGCCATGATCCGGTAGACGTGCGGCTTGAACGCCGCGCCCGGCCAGACCGTGGCGGCGTTGATGAAGCCGTCGAAGTTCTCGCCGCCGAAACGGATCGCGCTGGTCATGCCCATCTGCCCGCCGCCCGAGCAGCCGGAGATATAGCGGCCGATCTTCTCGCGCCCGTAATAGGCGCGGGTGATCGCCTGGGTGGCCACCGCGCTCGACTGCACGCCGCGCCAGGAATAGTCCATCTGCTTGGCCGGATTGGTCTTGAAGCTGAAGTCGGCGATGGTCTTGGCGCCCGTCCCGGCATCGGTTCCGGCCAGGGCATAGCCCTTGGCCAGCAGCGTCCGGCTCGGGATCGGCAATTGTCCGGCCGCGCCGCCGACCCCCTGGAACAGGTAGCGGCCGTTGAAGTTGTTCGGCAGCGTCAGCCCGAACAGCACGCGGTTCGGCCCGGGATTGGTCGTCGTCACCCAGCCGTTGATCCGGCAGGCCTGCTGGCCTTCGCGATAGGCAAAGGCGATCGTGGCATTGGCCGGCGCCAGCTTCTGGATCGAATCGATGTCGCAGTGCTCGGTCGGCCAGGTGAGATTGCCTTCGGAAGGGTCGCGCGGCTTGCCCTCGGCCCCTTCGGCCAGGGCGGCCCCGGACTGGGCCAGCAGGCTCGCTCCCACGAGCGCGGCGACCATGACTCTGCGCATTCGGCATCCTCCCGCTTGTCTTGTGCGGCCGCCTTCGGACCATATCCGGGACGCGGCAAGCCGCCGTCACGACCCATGGACGATCGCGCATGCGACGCGGTGAATGAGCAAAGGGGGAATCGTCGAGATATTCGCCAGGCAGTCGCTCCGTTCCATTTTGCGAATGAACGGTACGGTCAGCCGGCGAGTTGTCCGGACAAGGCCCCCGCCGCCGCGACCAGCGCCGCTTCCAGTTCCTCCAGCCCGTTTCGCTTCAGCGCCGCGCCGATGCCGATCGCGACGAGCGCATGGCTGGGCCTGGCCCGGGCGGCTCGCCAGACCGGCGCGGCCAGCACGGTGACCCCGGCGATATAGTTGCCCTCGTCGATGCCGAAGCCCTGGGCCCTGGTCTGGGCGACCTGCGCCTGCCATTCGGCGAAAGTCGGCGGCTCCTCCCAGCGCAGCCTGGCGAAGCGCGCTTCGAGCTCGGCATCCGGATAGTTCCCCCAGGCGGCGATGCAGCGGCCGGTCGCGCTGATCAGCGCGGGGAAGCGGCTGCCGACCTGGACGTTGAGCTGGAACCCCGCCCCCTGGGCCGCCGCCACGGTGACGATATGGTCGAGCCCCATGATCTGCACGCCGAGCATGGTCGCCCCGAACTGCTGCGACAGCCGGTCGAGCACCGGCTGGGCGAGATCAGCGAACTGGTTGCGGCGCAGCCACTGGCGGGCGAGCGTGAGCACGCCGGCTTCCAGCGCATAGCGCTTGGTGTCGGGATCGAAGGCGACCAGTTCTTCGGCGACCAGCGCGCGCAGCACGTAGAGACAGGTGCTGGGCACCAGGCCGAGCTCCCTGGCGATGGCCTGGAGCGGCTGCGGCGCATCGCTCTTGCCGAGCAGGCGCAGCACCGCCGCCGCGCGGGAAATGGCGGGCGCCTTGCTGTCCTTGACGGCCCGATCAAGTTTGGGTGCGAGCTGGTTCATAATTCAATATATTGAATATCATTCTGTATTTGCAATAGCAAGCGCCTTGTGGCACATCGCTTGCCAACAAGGCGCGGCGCGAGTCGCCGGCGCCGTTCGAGACTGGAGAGAGCGTTGCCCCGATGGCCCTGCTGACCGACTACACGAGCTATGCCGATGCCCAGGCGCACGCCAATTCGGCCGCGCTGTGGGACCTGTTCGACGGCAACCGCGAAGAGCTGAACATCGCGCACGAGTGCATCACCCGCCACGCCGACGGCTCGGGCCGCGCCGCCGTGCGGATCGCCCATGCAGACGGTTCGGACGAAGTGCTCAGCTTCGACCAGATCGCCGCCGGCGCCGCGCAGTTCGCCCACTGGCTCGACGCCCAGGGCATCCAGCCGGGCGACCGCATCGCCTTCATGCTCGAGCCGAGCCTGCCCTTCTACGTCTGCCTGTTCGGCGCGATGCAGACCGGCGCGATCTCGGTCCCGCTGTTCACGCTGTTCGGCCCCGATGCGCTCAAGCTGCGCGTCGGCGACTGCAATCCAACGATCCTGATCACCAATGCCGAGAAGGCCGACCTCGCCCGCGGCGCGGTCAATGCCGACGGCACTCCCCGCGTGGTCGTCGCCGACCAGGGCCTGCTCGACGAGATCAAGCAGTACCCCGCGACCTACACCCCGAAGACCAAGGCCAACGACATGGCCGTCTTCCAGTATACGTCAGGCACCACCCGCGAGCTGCCCGAGGCGGTCAAGCATTCGCACCGCACCCTGGTGACGCTGATGTTCGCCGCGCTCTACGGCACCGGCATTCGTCCCAAATCTGCAAATTACAAGGGCGACGAGTTCTTCTGCCCGTCGAGCCCGGCCTGGGGCCACGGCCTGTGGCACGGCACCCTCGCCCCGCTGGCGATGGGCGTGACCACCGGGACCTTCGCCGGCCGGTTCGATCCGGTCCGCCTGATGAAGGCATTGGACGACTTCGGCATCACCAACATGAGCGCCGCGGCCACCCATTACCGGATGATGAAGAACAGCGGGAAGGGCGGCGACTACACGTTCCACTTCGAGAAGCTGTCCTACACCGGCGAGCCGATCGACCCGGCGACGCTGGAATGGGTGGACGAGCATTTCAAGGTTCCCGCCTGCTCGATGTACGGCACGACCGAGATCGGCGTGGTGCTGGTGAACTATCCCGGCGCGCAGGACTTCGAGGTGAAGCCCGGCTCGCTCGGCAAGCCCGTTCCCGGGCAGAAGCTCGAGGTGCAACGCCCCGACGGGTCGCAAACCGACGCGGGCGAGATCGGCGAGCTGATGCTCTGGAGAGGCGGCGGGTGGATGACCACCAAGGACCGCGCCAAGACCGACGAGGACGGCTATTTCTACCACTGCGGCCGCGCCGACGACGTGATCATCTCGGCCGGCTGGACGATGTCCGCGGTCGAGATCGAGAACACCATGCTGCGCCACGACGCCGTGCTGGAATGCGGCGTGATCGGCGTGCCCGACGAGAAGCGCGGCCAGGTGGTCAAGGCCTTCGTGGTGTCCAGCGTCGAGGGCTCGGACGAACTGACCAAGGAACTGCAGGACTTCACCCGCGAGCGGCTCGCCCAGCACGAGTTCCCGCGGATCGTCGAATATGTGAAGGAGCTGCCCAAGAACCCCGCGGGCAAGGTCCACCGCAAGATGCTGCGCGACCAGGAGGCTGCGAAAGCGGCGGCGGCAGTGAGCTGACCCACCCTGCCCGTCACCCCGGGCTTGCCCCGGGGTCCCGCTCCTTGGCGAGGTCGCAGAAGGAAAGCGGGGCCCCGGATCAAGTCCGGGGCGACGAAATTGAGATGTGATTTCTGATTTCAGGAGACGAGAAAATGACAGCCAAATTCCCCAAGATCACCGAGGAGGGCCTCGCCGCGCTCCGCCAGCGCATCGGCGTGCGCATCGAGAACACGATCGAGCCGTGGAACTATGAGGCCTCGCGCGACGCGATCCGCCACTATGCCCACGGCATCGGCGACGACAACCGCCTGTGGACCGACCCGGACTATGCGGCCAAGACCCAGTACGGCACGATCGTCGCGCTGCCCTCGTTCCTGTTCTCGACCAACCGGATCATCTCGGGCTACTCGGGCGGCCTCTCGGGCGTCCACGCGATGTGGGCCGGCGCCGACTGGACCTGGCACAAGCCGGTCCTGCGCAACGACGTGATCGCCTCGGAAGCGCACCTCAAGGACCTGGTCGAGCACCAGACCAAGTTCGCCGGCCGCTCGTTCCAGCAGATCTACCACGTCGACTTCTACAACCAGCACGGCGACCACGTCGCCGGCGCCGATAGCTGGGTGTTCCGCACCGACCGTGACGAGGCCCGCGAGCGCGGCACCAAGTACACCGAGGCCCGCGGCCGCGTCGAGCCCTTCACCGAGGAACAGCTCGCCGAGTTCAGCGAATACTACGCGAACGAGGAAGTCCGCGGCGCGACCCCGCGCTATTGGGAAGACGTCAACGTCGGCGACGAACTGCCCCGCATGATCAAGGGCCCGATGACCGTCACCGGCTTCATCGCCTATGCGCAAGGGTGGGGCGGCCTCTATATCCGCGCCAACAAGATGGCCTGGAAGATGCAGCAGGCGCACCCCGGCCTCGGCATCAAGAACCGCTTCAACGTGCCGGACTGCCCCGAGCGCGTGCACTGGGACGAGGACTTCGCCCTCGAGGTCGGCGCGCCGGGCGCCTACGACTACGGCCCGGAGCGCTGCTCGTGGCTGACCCACCAGATGACCAACTGGATCGGCGACGACGGCTTCCTCCACAAGTCGTCCTGCCAGATCCGCCGCCACAACCCGGACGGCGACGTGATCTTCATCGACGGCAAGGTCACCAGGAAGTTCGAGGAGAACGGCAAGAAGTACATCGAGGTCGAACAGAAGGCGACGACGCACCGCGGCGAGCTTTCGGCCTTCGGCACTTCGGTGGCCCAGCTTCCGACGAAGGGCTGATCCCCGGGTTGAACGAACATGGCATCCCGGTCGCGCTTCGGCGTGGCCGGGATGTTCCTTTCCAGAAACAGAAATTTCCTCGCACAAAGCCACAACGACACGAAGATGTCGTGGCAGCGGCGAAGTCGCTCTTTCATCCGGAGCCGGCCCGAGCGGCGGAATGGGTGAAGCGGAGCGCCTGCCGCGGGTGCAACCTCTTCGTGTCTTCGTGGCTTTGTGCGAGAAACCGTCTCCTTGCGCAGTCGAGAGCCACGCGGGCATTTAGAGTTTCAAGGGCATTGGGATGACTGAAAGCACAATACCGCCCTACCCCGGGCCCCTCGCCGGCGTGCGCGTGCTCGATTTCACGCGCGTCCTCGCCGGCCCCGCCGCCAGCCTGGCGCTGGCCGACCTGGGCGCCGAGGTCATCAAGATCGAGCCCCCCGGCAGCGGCGACGAGACGCGGACCTTCCCCCCGATCCGGGACGACGAAAGCCACTATTTCCTCAGCGTCAACCGCGGCAAGAAGTCGATCGTCATCGACCTCAAATCGTCCAAGGGCATCCAGCTCGCCAAGGACCTCGCGGCCAAGTGCGACATCGTCGTCGAGAATTACCGCCCCGGGGTGATGGACCGCCTCGGCCTGGGCTATGCCGCGCTGTCGGTAAACAATCCCGGCCTGATCTACTGCGCGATCTCGGGCTACGGCCAGACCGGCCCGCTGAAGGACAATCCCGCGTTCGACATCGTGCTCCAGGCCATGTCCGGCGCGCTCTCGATGAACGGCGAAGCGCACGGCCTGCCGACCAAGCTGGGCATTCCGCTGGGCGACCTCGTCGGCGGGATCAACGGCCCGATCGGCGTGCTCGCCGCGCTCTACGAGCGGGAGCGGACCGGCAAGGGCCGCTTCATCGACGTCAGCCTGATGGACGGGCTGATCGGCATGCTCGGCTACATTGCCCAGCTTGCCTTCTTCACCGGCCAGGACCCGCAGCGGCAGGGCTCGCAGCATCCCAATCTCGTGCCCTACGGAATCTTCCCGGCCAGGGACGTCAATGGAGAAGAGGGGGGCTCGATTGTCGTCGCCTGCCTGACCCCAGGGTTCTGGGGCCGGATCTGCAAGTCGATCGGCCGCGAGGAGCTGACCCACGATCCGCGCTACGACACGCTCGAGAAGCGCCGCGACGCGAGGCTGGAGGTGAACGAGATCGTCTCGGATTTCACCCGCCGGCACACCGTCGACGAGCTGGTCGCGATCTTCACCGCGTTCGAGGTGCCGCACGCCCCGATCCTCGGCGTGACCGAGGCGCTGTCGCAGCCCCAGGCGAAGCACCGCCGGATGGTGGTCGAGGTCGAGCACGAGACCCTCGGCGCGATCCCGATCGTCAACCGCCCGGTGACCTTCGACGGCCAGGCCCTGCCCGAAGCGCCGCCGGTGCTGGGCCAGCATACGGATGCGATCCTCGGCGGCATTCTCGATTTGACAGCCGAGCAGATCGAGGCGCTAAGAGCGGCCAAGGTTATTTCCTAAGCCCTTCCCCGTTCCTCCCGAGCAGGGACGAGGGGCTCGGGAGGAACGGAGAGGAGGCTAGAGCTTCGGGAGATTGGGTATGACTGAACTGAGATTCGACAACCGCGTTGCCGTGATCACCGGCGGGGGCCGCGGGCTGGGGCGGGCGCATGCGCTGTTGCTGGCCGAGCGCGGGGCGAAGATCGTCGTGAACGATCCGGGCGTCTCGATGTCGGGCGATGCGACGGAAGAAGGCCCCGCCGATGCGCTGGTCGCCGAGATCAAGACCCTGGGCGGCGAGGCCGTCGCCAGCCTCGACTCTGTCGCAACGCCCGAGGGCGCCAGAGCTATCGTCAAGACCGCCACGGACGCCTTCGGCCGGGTCGACATCCTGATCCACAGCGCCGGCAACGTCCGCCGCGGCACGCTCACCGAGCTGTCCTACGAGGACTTCGAGAGCGTCCTCGCGGTCCACCTCAAGGGCGCCTACAACATGGTGCGCGAGTGCTTCCCGCTGATGACCGCGCAGCGGTATGGCCGGATCGTCCTGACCGGCTCGATCAACGGGCTCTACGGCAAGGCCAGCAACGTCACCTACGCGACCTGCAAGGCCGGGTTCATGGGCCTGTCCAACACCGCCGCGATCGAGGGCAAGGACCTGGGCATCAAGTCCAACGTCATCCTGCCCGCCGCGGTAACGCGGATGTCCGAAGGGATCGACACCTCCAAGTTCCCGCCGATGGAGCCGGAAATGGTCGCCCCCGCCGTGGCCTATCTCTGCCACGAGGACTGCGCGGTCTCGGGCGAGATGCTGGTCGCCATGGGCGGCCGCATGGCCCGCGCCTTCATCGCCGAGAGCCCGGGGGTCTACCATCCGAGCTGGTCGGTCGAGCAGATCGCCGACGAGATCGAGGACATCCGCCGGGCCGACCAGCCGCTGGTCTTCGCACCTTGCCCGCAAGGCGAGCTCGATCACCTGCTCTACGGCTTCGGGATGATCCGGAACGGCTGAAGCAATCCAGCCCCCGTTCATGCTGAGGAGGGACCGAAATCGAAGATTGAGGGCCCGTCTCGAAGCACCTGGCGCCGCGCGCGGTCCTTCGAGACGTATTTCAGCCTTCGGCTTCAATACCTCCTCAGGACGAACGGATGAGGTGCAATGATCGCCTCACCGTGCGGGCCGCGAACGCTTAGTTAACCATCTTCGGCCCATAACCCCCGCGCATAGGGGGCCTCATGGACGATCTGCTGGCGGAATTCATCGCCGAATCCCGCGAGATGCTGGAAGCCCTAGGCGGCGAGATCGTCGCCTGGGAAGCCGATCCGGCCGACCGTGCGCGGCTCGATTCGATCTTCCGCTTCGTCCACACCGTCAAGGGCAACTGCGGCTTCTTCGACCTGCCCCGGCTACAGGCGCTCAGCCACGCCGCCGAAGACGCGCTCGCCGACCTCCGTGCCGAGCGCCGCCGCCCCGACGCCGCGCTGGTCAGCGCGGTGCTGGCGGTGATCGACCGGATCAGCGACATGGTCGAGGCGCTCGACGCCGGCCAGGCCTTTCCCGAGGACGGCGACGAGGCCCTGATCCGCGCGCTCCAACCCGATGCCGAGGCCGCCGAGGACCTGGCGGTGCCGAGCCTGGCCGAGACCGTGTCCCCGGCCCCGAAGCCCGCGGCCGCCCAGCGCTCGATCCGCCTGCCCGTCGAACTGCTCGACCGGGTGATGAGCGGCGTGTCGGACATGGTGCTGGCCCGCAACGATCTCGCCCGCCGCCTGCGCGAAGTCCCGACCGACGCTTCGATCGACGGGCCGTTCGAACGCCTCTCCGCGATCATCGCCGAAGTCCGCGACGCGATGACCCGCACCCGCATGCAGCGGATCGAGACGCTGTTCGTCGCCCTGCCCCGCCTGGTCCGCGACCTCTCGGCCGAACTGGGCAAGCAGGTCATGGTCGATGTCGAGGGCGCCGACGTCGAGCTGGACCGCGAGATGATCGAGACGATCCGCGATCCGCTGACCCATATCATCCGCAACGCCGTCGACCACGGCATCGAGACCCCGGCCGAGCGCCGCGCCGCGGGCAAGCGCGAGATCGGACTGCTGACCCTCTCGGCGCGGCAGACCGGCAACCAGATCATGATCGACGTGATCGACGACGGCCGGGGGATCGATGGTCAGCGCCTGGTCGACAAGGCGGTCGCCGCAGGTCTCCTCGATGCCGCCGAAGGTAGCCGACTGGCTGCCCGCGAACGCTGCGACCTGATCTTCGAGCCCGGCCTCTCGACCGCCGAGGCGGTCACCGCGATCTCCGGGCGCGGGGTCGGCATGGACGTGGTGCGCGCCAATATCGAGCGCATCGGCGGGGCGGTGGAGCTCGATTCGACGCCCGGCCAGGGCACCCGCCTGACCATCCGCGTGCCGCTGACGCTCAGCATCATCCCGGCCCTGACGATCAGCGCGGGGGGCCAGCGCTTCGCGATCCCGCGCTCCTCGATCGAGGAGATCGTCCACACCGGCGCGGACGCGATCGAGCTCACCCATCTGGCCACCGCGACCCTCGCCAAGGTCCGCCACCGCCGTCTCCCGTGCCTCTCGCTCGGCGCCGTTCTCCGCCCCGGCAGCGAGGCCGCCGCGGCGAGCCGCCTGGTCGTGCTGCGCCTGGCGGGCGGCGACCTCTTCGCCCTCGCGGTCGACGAGCTCCACGATCACCAGGAACTGGTGGTCAAGCCGATCGCCCCCGCGGTGATGTCGACCGGGCTCTATGCCGGCACGACCCTGACCGACGACGGCAGCCCGATCCTGCTGCTCGACGTGGCCGGGCTGGCCCGGATCGGCGGCCTGGCCTTCGGCGCCGAGGACCGCGCCGCGCGGCTGGCCGATGCCGCGGCCGGCCCGAGCGCGGGAGGCGAGCAGGTCCTGCTGTTCGTCGGCCTCGACGGCCGCCGCCGCGCGATCCGCATGGCCGTGGTCGGCCGGATCGACGTCGTCCCGGCCGCGGCCCTGCAATTCGGCGCCAGCGGCCCGAAGGCCGTGATCGACGACCGCCTCTTCCCCCTTGCCGGGGCCGATGAACGCCCGGCGGGCGAGACCGTCCGGCTGTTCCGCCTGTCCGACGGGACGCACGAGATCGCCTACGCCCTGCGCGAAGTGATTGACATCACGGCGCTGGACGGCGCGGTGCTGCCCGCCTCGGTGCCGGGCGAGATCGAGGGCGTGACGCTGATCGACGGCGAGCCCGCCGAAGTGGTCGATGCCCATTGGCTGTTCGCCCGCACCGCGGGCGAGCCGGGCGGCGAGGCGATCGGCCGCCAGCCGGTCTGCCGCCTGGCGACCGACGATCCCTGGCTCCAGAACTTCCTCCGCCCGCTCGCCGAAGCGGCCGGCTATCGGATCGTCGGCCGCGGCGAAGGCGGCGAGGCCGACATCGCGATCGGCATGGCCGACGAGCCTGCATCGAGCGCCGCGGCCGGCACGGTCATCCGCCTGCGCGCGTCGCGCGACGAGGGCGCCGACGCGCCGCCCGGCAGCGTCTACCGCTACGATCGCGACGGGCTGATCGCGGCCTTCACCGCCGCCCGCCGGAGGATCGCCCGATGACTGCCGGCATGACCGAACTGCTGCTGGTCGCCGCCATCGCCGGACGGCGGATCGCCCTGCGCGCCGCCGAGGTCCATTCGGTGGTCGAGCTCGAATCGCTCACGCCCGTGCCCCGGGCGCCCGCCCACATCGCCGGCCTGTCCGCCCTGCGCAGCCGCGTGCTGACGGTGATCGACTGCCGCGCCTCGCTCCACCTCGAGCCGCCGGCCGAAGCTGCGCGCAAGCCCCAAGCCGCGGTGGTCGAGGTCGAGGGCCACCTCTATGCGCTCCTCGTCGACGGGGTCGAGGATGTCGTCGAGGCGCGCTCCGCCTGCATTCCGCTGCGCTCCCGGCTCGGCCGCGGCTGGGACCGCGCGGCCCTGGGCATGGCCGAGGCCGAGGCCGGGCCGCTGCTGCTGCTCAGCGTCGCCGGGATCGTCGCGGGACCTGAGGAACCCGGTGCCGTAAGGGCCGCTTAAGCTCTTGGTTACCCGCTCCGGGTAGAACTCACCTGGCATGGGGAAGACACGATCATGAAAAGCTGTCTCGTCGTCGACGATTCGCGGGTGATCCGCAAAGTGGCCAGGCATATCCTGGAGACCATGGGCTTCACCGTGGACGAAGCCGGCGACGGTCAGGAAGCCCTGGCCCGCTGCGACGATGCCATGCCCGACGTGATCCTGCTCGACTGGAACATGCCGGTGATGAGCGGCATCGAATTCATCAAGCTGCTGCGCCAGCGCGGCCACGGCGACCAGCCCAAGGTCGTGTTCTGCACCACCGAGAACGACATCGCCCACATCCGCGCCGCGATCGATGCCGGAGCGGACGAATATGTCATGAAGCCGTTCGACCGCGAGACGCTCCAGATCAAGCTGCAACTGGTCGGCGCCGCCTGAGAGGCACTGTCATGCCCATCAGCAGCGCCAGGCCCCGACGCGAACCGCCGGGTCAGGCAGCATCGGCGCGAACCCCGCTGAAGGTGATGATCGTCGACGATTCGATCACCGCGCGCACCGTCCATTCCCGGATCGTTTCCGCCGACGACGAGATGGCCGTCGCGGCGATCGCGGGCACTGCCGAGCAGGCGATCTTCCTGCTCGGCTCCATCAAGGTCGACGTGATCCTGCTCGACCTCGAGATGCCGGGAATCGGCGGGCTCGACGCCCTGCCGCGGATCATCGAGGCGGCCAAGGGCGCGCGGATCATGGTGGTCTCGGCCCTCACCGTGGACGGGGCCGAGCAGACCCTGGCCGCCCTGTCCCTGGGCGCGGCCGACACCCTGCCCAAGCCCGTCGCCGGCAGGTTCGACCAGGGCTACCGCGATACCTTGCTGGCCAAGGTCCGCGCGCTCGGCCGGGCATCGCTGCGGATCGCCCCGGCCAGCGCGCCGGCCGTCCGGAGCCCGCGCCTGCGCGCCGGATCGGGCCGCAAGGCCGCGATCCTGGGCATCGGCGCATCGACCGGCGGCATCCATTCGCTCGGCCAGTTGTTCGGCGCCTTGCCGCGCGCGCCGACCGTGCCGATCCTGGTCACCCAGCACCTGCCGGGGTCGTTCATGCCGGTCTTCGCGCGGCAGTTGAACGTGGTTTCGGGCTGCGAAGCCCTGGTCGCCGAGGACGACATGGAAGTCCTCCCCAGCCGCATCCTCATCGCTCCCGGCGACGGCCACCTGACCGTCCGCCGGCACGGCGCGCGGGTCCTCGCCCGGATCGACCGCAAGCCCGCCGCCAGCGGCTGCACCCCCTCGGTCGATCCGATGTTCGCCTCGCTCGCCGAGGCCTTCGGCGCCGACACGCTCGGCGTGGTCCTCTCGGGCATGGGCCGCGACGGCGCGGTAGGCGCGGGCCGGATCGTCGAGGCGGGAGGCGCGATCTTCGCCCAGGACGAAGCGAGCTGCGCGGTCTGGGGCATGCCCCGCGCCGTAGCCGAGGCGGGACTGGCCTCCGCCATCCTGCCGCCGGACCAGATCGGCTCGCGAATCGCCGCCAGCCTGCAGGGGCCCGGTTCGGCGACGAGCGGCAGGAGCGCCGCATGGACGTGAACGACGCCTCGGCCCGCATCCTCGCCGACATGCTCGAGGCGCGGACCGGCCAGCAACTGGCCCCGAACCGGCGCTGGCGGATCGGCTCGGCCCTGTCGGGCCTGTACCGCGAACACGGCATTTCCGGCGCGGACCAGCTGATCGCCCTGCTCGCACGCTCGCGCGAGGCCTCGCTGTCGCGGCGGGTGGTGGAGGCGCTGCTCAACAACGAGACCTATTTCTTCCGCGACCGCGCGATGTTCGATCAGCTGGCGAGCCGGGTCCTGCCCGAGCTCGCCGAGCGCCGGGCGGACAGCCGGCGGCTGTCGATCTGGTCGGTGGGCTGCTCGACCGGACAGGAGGCGCTCTCGCTGGCCATGCTGCTGGAGGAGGATGCCCGCTGGCAGGGCTGGACCATCGACATCCTGGGCACCGACGTATCGGAATCAGTGATCGAGCTGGCCGATCGGGGCGCCTATACCCAGTTCCAGATCCAGCGCGGGCTCGGCATCGCGCAAATGCTGCACTGGTTCGACGAGACGCCCGCGGGCTGGCAGGCCAAGAGCGCGCTGCGCCGCAAGGTCCGTTTCACCGTCCATAACCTGCTCGACCCGCCGCCCCTTTCGGCCGGGCCCGCGCCGGCTCAGTTCGACCTGATCCTCTGCCGCAACGTCCTGCTCTATTTCGAGGGGCCGAACCGGGCGCGGGCGTTCGATCGCCTGGCCTCGGGGCTGACGCCGGACGGCCGCCTCATGCTGGGCGCGGGCGAGACCGTGATCGGCCAGACCGAGCGGTTCGCGCCCGATTCCGGGCTGACCGGGATCTATCGGCGCAGCGAACCGGACGCCCCCGCGGCAGCGGTCTGCCGCCGTGAAGCCCACGGCGCGCAGATCCGGGAAACTACGGTAAATTCGCGATTAATTCGTGTTTAATGAATTGACTGTACAGCCTTCCTATTACTCATCCCGCAGAAAATAAGGGGGTTTTCGGGAGGTGAGCCTTAGAGTTCTGGAACATCGCTTCTCGCCGAAGCTCTCAGTGTTCGCGCCGCTCGTGGTGCTGACGCTGATCTTCGCTGCGTTGATTACGCTGATCCTGACCAGCACGGCCGCCGCTCCCGCCCCGTCGATCCTGCTGGGCGGCGCCATGGTCTACGGCGTGGCCGTCGCTCTCCTGGTCCGCTTCGGCCTCGTCAATATCGGCCAGCTCGAGCTGCTGGGCCTGACCGACAGCCTGAGCCTGCTGCCCAACCGCCGCGCCCTGCACCTCGACATCCAGCGCGAGGCCAGCCCCGGCGAGGAAACCGCGCTGGCGCTGATCGATCTCGACGGGTTCAAGCAGGTCAACGACCTCTACGGACATTTCGTCGGCGACCGCCTGATCAAGGACTGCGCGGTGCTGCTCGACGAGGTCTGCGGAGAGGAGGCGCGGGTCTACCGCCTGGGCGGCGACGAGTTCGCGATCTTCGTCGCCGGGCCGATCGCCGGCAATATCCTGGAAGGGATCTGCCGCAAGCTGCTGATGCGCCTGACCCGCCCGTTCCACATCGAGGACCGCGCGATCGTGGTCGGCGCCTCGATCGGCCTGGCCCGCAAGGGCTGCGAGAACTCGACCAGCTCGTCCGAGCTGCTGCGCCAGACCGACGTCGCCATGTATGCCTCGAAGCGAGCCGGCAAGATGCGCTGCACCTGGTTCAGCGAGGAATTCGACCGCAACCGCGATGCGATCCGCGAGCTCGACGTGGCCCTGCGCGAGGCCATCGTGCACGACGAATTCCGCGTGCACTACCAGCCGCTGGTCGACGCCCACAACGGCCGGATCGTCGCGGTCGAGGCGCTGCTGCGCTGGGAACGCCGCGACGGCATCGAGATCGGCCCCGCCGTCTTCGTGCCGACCGCCGAGGAGAGCGGCCTGATCAACGTGATCGGCCTGTGGGTCCTGCGCCAGGCCTGCGCCGCCGCCGCCGCCTGGAACGAGATCAAGCTGTCGGTCAACGTCTCGGCCGCGCAGCTGCGCAATCCCGAGTTCCCGATCGAGCTCGGCCAGGTCCTCGAGGAAACCGGCTTTCCGCCAGGCCGGCTCGAGCTCGAAATCACCGAGACCCACCTCGTGGTCGATTCGGTGGTCGCCGGCCGCAGCCTCGAAGTCATCCGCGACTTCGGGGTTCGCATCGTGCTGGACGACTTCGGCACCGGCTATGCCTCGATCGGCTTCCTCCGTCAGTTCCGCTTCGAAAAGCTCAAGATCGATCGCAGCCTGGTGGTCGATGCCGCCCAGGACGTCGGCAGCCGCGCGATGATGCTGGCCAGCGTCGCCGTGGCGCGCAGCCTCGACATGGACATCACCGCCGAGGGCGTCGAGACCGAGGCCCAGGCCGACATGGTCCGCTCCGCCGGCTGCGACCAGATCCAGGGCTGGCTCTACTACAAGGCGATGACCGCCGACGAGATCACCGACCATCTTGCCCAGCAGGACGGCAATTCCTCGGCCCGACAGCCGAAATCCTCCATCCGATCACGAAACCCGAGGGCCGCATGACCACCGCAACCGCACAGCCATTCACGCCGCAGGGCGCCCACGATCGCTCCGCCCCCGGCCCCGCCCGGCCGGAACGGTTCACCCAGGCCTACAGCTTCGATCGGATGACCATCTCGCAGAAGCTGATGGTCTGCTTCGTCTCGATCCTGACGCTGACGGTGATCATCGGCGGGGTCGGCTATTTCGGGATCGCCAAGATCAGCCGCGACTGGGAAGCCGGCGGCCAGCGCACGGTGGCGGCGATGGCAGCCTCGCAACTCACCGCCGAGGTCGCCCGGGCCGAGCTGCACGCCGAGCGGTTCCAGGCCGGCGGGCGCACGAGCGACCTGGTCGCCGCGCGCGAAAACCTCACCCGGGCCCGCGCCGCACTGGCCAGCGCCACCGCGATGCCCGGACTCGATACCGGCAACCTTGCCGCTCTGGAAAGCGCGCTCGGCCGGTACGAGACGGGCCTCGCCCAGCTCGAGACCGACCGCGGGGGCCCGGCCGCCGCGGCCATCGCGCGCAGCGGCGACGAGCTTGCCAGGCAGAGCGCGGCGGTGCGCGACAACCTCAACCAGGGCCTCGCCAAGATGCGCAGCGATCTCGGCGCCTTCATGTACTGGAGCCGCTTCGCGATCCTCGGCCTGGTGCTCGTCTGGGCGGCCAACGCGGTGGCCGTGTCGCGCCGGGTCGGCCGCGAGATCTCCGGCCGGATCAAGCAGATCACCAAGGCCATGCTGCGCCTGGTCGAGGGCGACAAGAACCTGGTCGTGCCCGATACCGACCGCGCCGACGAGTTCGGCGACATGGCCCGCAGCCTCGAGGTCTTCCGCAAGGGCTATCTCAAGCTCGACCGCGTCCGCCAGGAGCAGGCCGAGCAGCAGCTCGAGAAGGAGGAGATGCGCAAAGCGCAGGCGGCGACGCTGCTCCAGCTCGCCGATCAGTTCGAGCGCACCGTCGGCGACGTCGTCGGCGGGGTCGCGGCGGCTTCGACCCAGCTCCAGCTGACCGCCAGCTCGATGGCCTCGGCGGCCGAGCAGTCGGCGCTGCAGACCACCGAGGTCTCGGCCGCGCTCAGCGAAGCCTCGGGCGGCGTCACCGCCGCCGCCGCGGCCAGCGACGAGTTCGCCATGTCGATCGGCGAGATCAGCCGCCAGGCCGCGACCTCGGCCGACCTCGCCCGCAAGGCGACCATCTCGGCCGCCGACGCCGACGCAACGATCTCCGCGCTGGCGACCTCGGCGCAGCAGGTCGGCCAGATCGTCGAACTGATCTCGACCATCGCCCAGCGCACCAATCTGCTGGCGCTCAACGCCTCGATCGAGGCGGCGCGGGGCGGCGAGGCGGGCCGCGGCTTTGCGGTCGTCGCTTCGGAAGTGAAGGAGCTTGCCGCCCAGACCAGCAAGGCGACCGATGCGGTCGCCGCGCAGATCCGCGCCATCCAGGAATCGACCGGGGCCAGCGTCTCGGCGCTCAAGGTGATCGGCAGCCAGGTCGAGCAGCTCGAAGCGACCTCGGTGTCGATCGCCGCGGCGGTCGATCAGCAATCGGTCGCGGGCCAGGACCTGGCGCGCTCGATCGACCTCGCCGCACGCAGCACCGACGATGTCTCGTCGAACATCGTCCAGGTCCGCGAGACCTCGCTGGCGACCGGCGCGGCGGCCTCGCAGGTGCTGACCTCGTCGACCGAGCTGGAACAGCAGGCGGTCGTGCTCAAGGCCCAGGTCCAGGAATTCCTGAGCCACGTGAGGGCGGCTTGACGGCTCGCCCCTCCCCGCCCTGGGCGGTCTTCTGGGGCGAGCTGCGCGCCGCGATCGGCGCGGCCGCGCTGCATGGTGCGGGGTGAATAGTGCGCCAAGGCAGCAAATATATTCTCGGCGGCCTATGCCTTCTCGCCGTCTGCATCGTGATCCGCCCCGTATATGGCGTATATGGCTGGTGGCAGAACATGGGGCTTCCTGATCCCGATCGGCTGCATCGCCTATGGAATCTATCTCCGAAATGATGCGGCCCTGACGGTGAAGACCCTACTTCAAATCGTGGGCGTCCTGCTGGCGATTCCCGTCGCCATAATGGCGATATGGCTTGCGATCTTCGCGGTCGGCTTCCATTTCGAGACGGAACGGAAAATCATCGCGGCGGTGCAAAGCGGCTTTCCCGGCGCGGAAATCACGATCAACGATCGCAAGGATGTCGATGAAGCGTACCAAATCTGTTTCGACGTGACCGCGCGCCCGAAATCGGGCGGACCGGCCAGGCGGGCCATCGTCATGGTCGGTAGCTGGGACGGGTCATCGTCGCTACGCCCCAATAGATACCGCTCGATGCAGGATTGCGAAAAGGGCGTTTCCCGGGGCTAGATCCCGCCTCTCGATCGGCGGCGCCGGGAACCATTCCCTACCGCTTGGGTTTTTGCTACAGGAGCCGCAATGCCTACCGTCTTGCGCCTGGAAAGCCTGCGAGTCGTGATCTACCCGAACGATCATCGCCCCGCCCACGTCCATGTCAAAGGGGCGGACGGCGAAGCGGTGTTCATCCTGCATTGCCCGGTGGGTCCGCCGAAATTGCGGGAAAGCTACGGCTTCAAGCTGGCGGACCTGGGCGGGTTCGAAAGCGCGCTGAACGACAACCTTGCCGATCTGTGCGCAGAGTGGAGTGCGATACATGGCGATTACTGAACAGCAGTTGGACCAGGCCGAACAGCGCATGGCGGCGCTGCGCGAGGCGGGCCATGCCGTCGCAGCGCGCTATGACCGGCACCGCGCGCGGGTCGTGGTCAAGCTCGACACAGGTGTCGAGCTGACGTTTCCAGCGCGGCTCGCCGAAGGGCTGGCCGGCGCGCCGGCCGATGCGCTCGCCGAAATCGAAGTCAGCCCCGCGGGCCTCGGGCTGCATTGGCCGAAGCTCGATGCCGATCTGTATGTGCCGGCGCTGTTGCAGGGCATATTCGGGTCGAAGCAATGGATGGCGCGCGAACTGGGCGCGCAAGGCGGGCGCTCGCGCACCGCCGCCAAGATCGCGGCCGCGCGAGCGAATGGCAGCAAGGGTGGCCGCCCTCGGAAAACCGCATCGGTGCGATAATCGGAGCACGCGCCAGGAAGCTCATAGAGCGCTGTCCATCCCGGCCCATCCCGTCGAGCTTCACTCGCCCGCGGCTCAGGGGAGGGAAGCTCAGCTCAGAAGTCGTATTCGAAGATCTTGCCGTCGAAGTTGCCGCCCAGCGTGTGGGTGGCCTTGGCCAGCTTGTCCTGCGGCACGTCGGCAAGATAGCCGTCGATGATCCGCTGGTAGTTGCTGATCATGCCCTCGATGTCCTTCGACAGGCGCATGAACTCGAAGCCGTCGGCGTGCAGGCCGACCTGGTTGATCGGAATGTTCGAATAGTCCTGCCGCGGGATCGGCGGGAATTCCTGGCTGTCGTAGGGCAGGATGGTCGGCTCCTGCGGCGCCTCGGGCTCCTCCCCCGGCGGGAAGAAGGTCAGCGACCACAGCTCGAACAGGCACTTCTCCGGTCCGAGCGGACGGATCCGGTAGGACGACATGCTGGAGAAGAAGGGCAGCAGGAAATAGTGCGGGAAGACGAACTCGACCGCGTTGACCGGGTGGCTCTGGGCCACGGCGAGCAGGTCGGGCACCGGCTCGCCGCGTTCGGCGAGCTGCTTGCTGATCTGGGCCATGCAGATGCCGAACCACATCTGCACCGCCTGGGCCGGATCGTCGGGCAGATCGACTTCCTGCAACTCCTTGACGATCGCCACTTCCTTGGCGTGGAGCATGCCGGCCATGCCCTCGCTGAGCAGCTCCATGTGGCGGAACTGCGAATAGATGTTCTCGCGGACCGTCTGGTTGGGGTTGACCGGCACGCCGACGCCGCCGGTGTCGTAGCCGTACATCGAGTTGTACAGCCCGGGAGCGGTCTGCTGGAGCTGCGGATGGGTGCGCATCACGTGGTAGCCTTCCATGAAGGCCTCCATCGCGATCTTCCAGTTGGCGGGAATCTCGGTCGCGAACCACCATTCGGCGCGCAGCTTGCTGCAGCCGTGGGCTTCGAGGTTGTCGACGATCGGGCCGATGGAATCGCGGAACGAGGGCGCATCGTCATCGTGGTTGATCCAGACGCAGCCGATCGCGACCTCGGCACGGCATTCGCGCAGGCGCAGGTCTTCCTTGTCGAGCTGATGCTCGCTGAACATGTGGCTGCCGTAGACGAAGGTGTTCTCACCCTCCATGTTCCAGCGCCAGCCGTGGAACGGGCAGATGAAGCCGGTCTTGGCGCAGTTGCCGTGCTCGTTGCCCTTGCCGCCGGCGATCGGCACGCCGCGGTGGCGGCAGGCGTTGTGGAAGGCCTTGATGCCGTTCTTGGTGTTGACGACGATCACCGACTTCCCGACGTTCGAATATTCGATCCAGTCGCCGACATTGGGGATCTGCTCGGTCCGGCAGGCCATCTGCCAGACGTGGGGCCACAGCTTCTCGACCTCGAGCTTGTAGAATTCCTCGTCGTAATAGCGCGCCGCGGGAATGCGCTCGGGATCGGTCACCGCGAAGGTGACGCCATTGAGAATTGCGGGATCGGCCTCGCCCATGGGGCACCTCTGTTCTGTGGGTTAATTTGCGCGACACTCTAGCCGGCAGGCGGCACCGTGCAACGGGTTAGTTTGTCGCGAATGATCGCGGTGGCGGTCACTTGGTTTTCAGCCCAGCCGAAAACGAGCCGGCACCGCGTTCCACGTCAGCGGAAATCAGGCAGCCACGTTCTTGCGGAACAGCACGCGGTCTTCGGGGCCGAAGCCGCGCTTCCAGATCACCCCGCAATAGACCACCAGGATCGCGGGAATGCCGAAGGCCAGCTCGGCCCATTCCGGCAGGAAGTGCGTGGCGAGCCCGCCGACCGCCACCGCGGCACCCGCGGCCCAGGCCAGCGGCCAGCGCCAGTTGTTGATCCCGTGGCCCAGAATCCGCGACAGCAGGCGGGCCTTGATGCTGGAGGCAACCGCTAGCGAGAGCGTGAGCGCACCCGCCGCAGCCGCGGCCTGGTAGGCCTGGCTGTAGCCCAGCTCGCGCGCCAGCAGGACGCCGCCGATCGTCAGCGCCCCCTGGAGCGCGATCGTCGTCACCGAGATGACGAGGTTCTTGTAGCTTGCCAGGTAGACCAGCGCCGCCTCGCTGACGACCGCCTTGGCGGCCACGACTTCGGCCAGCAGAAGGAAGATCAGCGCGGCCGTGCCGCTGACGAAGCCGGGCCCGCCGAGGCCCATCAGCCCCTCGCCCGGAATGCCCAGTGCCAGCGCGATCCCGGCCTGGGCCGCGGTGATCCAGAAGCCGACCTGGCAGACCTGCTTGGCGATCGCGGCATAGTTCCTCTCGCGCACGTTGCGGGTGATCACCGGGCCGAGCACCGGCTCGAAGCTGGTCTTGAGCTTCTGCGGCAGCGAGGCGAACTGCTGGGCGAAGTAGTAGACGCCGAGCGTCGCCTCCCCGACGAAGAAGCGCAGCAGGAATACGTCGAGCTTGCGCGTGCCCCATTCGACCAGATCGGCCACGGCAAGCGGCATGTTGGCCCGGGTCAGTTGCCACATATGGACCGGGCGGGGCCGCCACTGCGCGGGCAGGCCGTAGGAGCGCACCAGCGGCACCATGGCCACCAGCCAGGCCACGAACAGCGAGATCACGTAGGCGACCGGCAGGCCGCCCTCCGCATCGACGAAGTACAGCGCCCCGGCCGCGATCGACAGCGCCCAGGGCTCGGCGATGGCACGGGCGCGGACCGAGGCGCCGACGTCGAAGCGATAGGCCAGCGCGGCGAGGGCGATGTCGGTCAGGCCGAGCGGCAGGATCGCCAGGACCAGCAGGTGCTCGGACAGGCTGAAGTCGCTGTTGGGGTACATCGAGACGGGAAACAGGTAGATCAGCACGGTCGCCACCGTGCCGACCAGCACGTTGAGCAGCATGGCATCGGCCACGGCATTGGCCGGATGCTGGGCGTCCTCGGTCAGCCGCTTGGCCAGGCCGCGCTTCTGGCCGAGCGTGCAGAGCAGTGCCGCGAACTCGACCATGACCAGGGCCGAGGCGAACCGGCCCATCGCCTCGGCTCCGTAGAACCGGCTGGCGATGATCAGGAACGGAATTCGCGCGAAGAGGCGGATCACGAAACCCAGGATGTTGGTCCGCCCGCCCTTGGCCAGGGCCGCGATGTCGTCTTTCGCCGGATCTTCGCTCAAGCCGCCGGCCCTTGTTCTGCCTTGAGCGGACGGGCGACCAGCTCGCCGACCATGGCCCTGGCCGAAGTCTCCCCGGCCAATAGCCGCGCGACGGCATCGACGATCGGCATGGCGATCCCGTCCCGTGCCGCGAGGTCGGCGAGGATCGGCGCGGTATGCGCGCCCTCGGCGACGCTGTTCTTGCCCGACAAGGCCTCGGCCGCGCTCATTCCCTCGCCCAGCGCCTTGCCGAGCGAGAAGTTGCGGCTGGAGGTGGAGGAGCAGGTCAGGACCAGGTCACCGAGCCCGCAAAGGCCCGACAGAGTCTCGGCCCGTCCGCCGCGCGCCTGGCCGAAGCGCAGCATCTCGGCATAGCCCCGGGCGATCAGCGTGGCCCGGGCGTTCTGACCCAAGGCCAGCCCCTCGGCCACCCCGCAGGCGATGGCGAGCACGTTCTTGACCGCCCCGCCGACTTCCGCGCCGATCAGGTCGTCGGAATAGTAGGGCCGCAGCGCCGGGCGGGCGAGCAAGGCGGAAAGCCGCTGCCACTGGATGTCCCCGCCCGAGCAGGCCAGCGTGACCGCGGTCGGCAGCCCGGCGGCGACCTCGTGCGCGAAGGTCGGCCCCGAAAGCACCGCAAGCTGGGCCTGCGGGGCGGCCTCGGCGGCGACCTCGGTCATCAGCCGGCCGGTCGAGGCCTCGATCCCCTTGGCGCAGAGCACGAGGTCGCCCGAATAGCCGGGAAGGTCGGCCAGGACCCGGGCGAGGTGCTGCGCCGGGGCGACCAGCAGCAGCACGGGCAGTTCGGCGAGGTCGGCCAGGGTGCCGGTGGCGTGGATCGCCGGGGCCAGGGTGGCCCCGGGAAGGAACAGGCTGTTGGTGTGATGCGCGTTGATCTCGGCGACGAGCTCGGGCTCGCGCGCCCAGATCTTCACCCCGCTGCCGTCCCCGGCCATGGCCTGGGCCAGCGCCGTGCCCCAGGCTCCGCCGCCGATCACGCCGATGACCCGACCGCCCTGAGCTTGTCGAAGGGTCATGCCTTCACTCCCGCCCCGCGCACCGGCTCGGCTTCGGGGTCGAGCGGCCAGCGCGGCCGCGCGGCGACATCGAGCGGGTCGCTCTGCCCGAGCCGCTCGATCCCGGCCCAGGCGATCATCGCCGCATTGTCGGTGCACAGCTTCAAGGGCGGCGCCACGAAGCGCAGGCCGTGTTCGGCGGCCAGGGCCTCGAGCGCGGCGCGCATCGCCTGGTTGGCCGCGACCCCGCCGGCGACGACCAGGGCGCCGACCGCGCCGGCCTTGGCCAAGGCGATACGGGTGCGGTCGATCACGCAGTCGATCGCCGCCTGCTGGAACGAAGCGGCGATGTCGGCGTCGGAATAGGCAGGGCCTTCGACAAGCTCAGGCCGAGCGGAACTTGCACTTGAACCTCTCCTGCCATTCACACCAGCATCCGCTCGTGCCGAGATCGTCGAAGCGCCTTGCGCCTGCTTCGCCCGCAGCACGGCGCTCTTCAGCCCCGCGAAGGAGAAATGCGGCTCTCCGCTGCCGATCAGGGGCCGCGGCAAGCGGAGCGCCCGAGGATCGCCCTCGCGCGCCAGCCGCTCGACCGCCGGCCCGCCGGGGAAGCCAAGGCCGAGGATCTTGGCGGTCTTGTCGAAGGCCTCGCCGAGCGCATCGTCGATGGTGGTCGCCAGGCGGCGATAGCGGCCCAGTCCCTCGACCCGCAGGATCTGGCAGTGCCCGCCCGAGACCAGCAGCAACAGATAGGGATATTCGAGCGTTTCGTCGGCCAACCGCGGCGAGAGCGCGTGGCCTTCGAGATGATTGACCGCGATCAGCGGCTTGTCCTCGGCCATGGCCAGGGCCTTGGCGGTGACGAGGCCGACCATGACCCCGCCGATCAGCCCCGGCCCGGCGGTGGCGGCGATCGCATCGACCTCGGCCAGGGTCATCCCGGCATCGGCCAGGGTCGCCTCGATCAGCGGGGCGAGCCGTTCGGCATGGGCGCGGGCGGCGATCTCGGGCACGACGCCGCCGTAAGGCCGGTGCTCATCGTCCTGCGAGGCGATGCGCTGGGCGAGGATGACGCGGCTGTCCGTGACCAGCGCGGCGGCGGTCTCATCGCACGAGGATTCGATGCCGAGGACTACCTTCATCCCGGCTTTCCCTTAAGCAGATTGGCGTCTAGCACAAGCCGCCATGCCCGATCTTCCCCCGAACCTGCAGCTTCCCCTGCGCCTCGGCACGCGCCGTTCCCCGCTCGCCATGGCCCAGGCCGAGGAGGCCCGCGCCCGCCTGATCGCAGCGCACCGCCTGAGCGAACGCGACATCGAGCTCGTCCCCATCACGGCGAGCGGCGACAAGATCCAGGACCGCCCGCTCGCCGAGATCGGCGGCAAGGCGCTGTGGACCAAGGAGCTCGACGCCTGGCTGGTCGCGGGCGAGATCGACTTCGCGGTCCATTCGCTGAAGGATGTCGAGACGATCCGCCCGGTCGAGATCGCGATCGCCGCGATCCTGCCGCGCGAGGACGTGCGCGACGTGCTGGTCGGGGCGGAATCGGTCGCCGCGCTGCCCCGCGGCGCGCGGATCGGCACTTCGGCGCCGCGCCGCGCCGCGCAGTTGCTGCATGCCCGGCCCGACTGCCGGGTCGTGCCCTTCCGCGGCAACGTCGCGACGCGGCTCGCCAGGCTGGCCGCGGGCGAGGCCGATGCGACCCTGCTCGCCGCGGCCGGCCTCAACCGGCTGGGCGAGAGCGGCGTGGGCCATCCGCTGGCCGCCGACACCTGGCTCCCCGCGCCAGGCCAGGGGGCGATCGCGATCGAATGCCGCAGCCCCTTCCGGCAAGCTCAAGGTGAGCGGGACAGCCATGTCGCCGCCCTCCTCGCCGCGATCGACCATGGGCCGAGCCGGGCCGAAGTGATGGCCGAACGTGCGCTGCTCGCCGGTTTGGGCGGCAACTGCCACAGCGCGATTGCCGTATTGAGCACCTGGCAGGGCGCGCAGCTCTCGCTCCGCGCGATCCTGTTCAGCCCCGACGGCGCCGAGCAGGTCACCGGTGAGGCGCGCTTCGCCGCCGGCGACAGCCAGGGACCGGCCCGGCTCGCCGCCGACCTGCTGGCGCGGGCGGTTCCCGCCATCGCCGCGCACTTCGCCGGACCTCAGCCGGCCTCATGACCCTATTGGTCGTGATCCGCCCCCAGCCGGGCGCCGATGCGACCCTGGCCGCCGCCGCGGCGCTGGGCCTGGCGGCCCGCGCCTTCCCGCTGTTCGAGGTCGAGCCGGTGGCCTGGGAGGCCCCCGACCCCGCCGACATCGACGCCCTGCTGGTCGGCAGCGCCAATGCCCTGCGGCATGCGGGCATCGCGCTGGAGCGGTTCCGGGACAAGCCCGCCCACGCGGTCGGCCAGGCCACCGCCGCCGCCTGCCGCGCGGCGGGCCTGACCGTGGCGGCGACCGGCAGCGGCGGGCTGGAGCGCGTGCTGGCGGACATCCGCGGTCCCGCCCGCCTGCTGCGCCTCGCCGGGCGCGAGCACGTAGCCCTGTCGGCTCCGCCCGGGGTCGAGCTGGTGGAGCGGGTCGTCTATGCCAGCAATCCGCAGCCGCTCCCTCCCGCGCTGGCCGAGCTGCTGCGTGCGCCGGCCGTGGTCATGCTCCACTCCGCCACCGCCGCGCAGCATTTCGCCGCCGAGTGCGACCGGCTCGCGGTGGACCGCGCCCGGATCGGCCTCGTCACGATCGGCCCGCGCGTGACCGCGGCTTGCGGCCCCGGCTGGGCCGCGCTCGCCACCGCCGCCACGCCCGACGACGCGGCACTGCTGGCGCAGGCCCGCCACTTGTGCCAGAACCGCCCCGGGTCGCCGGATCGCGGCGCGGGATAGCGAACAGGCAATGCAGGACGAATATTTGAGCCAGCCGCGGAGCTCGGCCCAGCAGGCGATACCGGCCAAGCCCGGCGCGGGCCGAGCTCTGCTGGCCGTGGCCTTGCTCGCCTTCGTGCTGGGCGGGGTGCTGGTCGGCTGGATCGCCTGGCGCAGCGGGCTGACGCTGGACCGCGTGCTCGGCCGCGAAGCGCCGATGCCGGTCGCGCAGAGGCCCGCGCCGCCGGCAACCGCGCCGCTGGCTCCGCTTTCGGCCAATCCGGTGCTGGCCCAGGGCGGGTTCGACCAGCGCCTCGCCGGGCTCGAGCAGCGCCTTGCCCAGCTCGATCTCCAGGCCCAGGCCGTATCGGGCAACACCGCGCGCGCCGAGAGCCTGCTGATCGCCTTCGCGACGCGGCGGATGATCGATCGCGGCTCGCCGCTCGGCTACCTCGAGGATCAGCTCAAGGTCCGCTTCGCGCAGATCCAGCCGGGCGCCGTGGCGACGATCACCGCCGCGGCCCAGCGGCCGGTGACGCTCGACCAGCTCTCCGCCCAGCTCCAGGCGATGGCGCCGGCCCTGGCCAAAGCGCCCGACGATTCCGGCTGGGAGAAGGTCCGGCGCGGCGTGTCCGACCTCTTCGTGATCCGCAGCGACCCGCGCCCGGCGCTGGACCCGTCGGCACGGATCGCGCGGGCGCAGCAGTTGCTCCACGAAGGCCGGATCGACGCCGCGGTCATGGAAGTGCGCCAGTTGCCCGGAGCCGGGACCGGCGCCGCCGCGGGCTGGGCCTCGAGCTGGATCGCCGCGGCGCAGCGCTACGTCGCGACCCAGCGCGCGCTCGACCTGATCGAAAGCACCGCGCTGGTGATGCCCTTGCCGCAAGTGCCCGCTCCGGCCGTTCCCGGCCCGCCCACGGCGCCGGCGCCGGCGCCGGCGGGCTAGCCTTTCAGCAATTCCGGCAGCTTGCCGCCAACCCCGCGCGCCTCGTCCATGAACCAGCGCTTGAGCACGGGCAGGCGCTGGACCGCGCCCATGCCGAGCCGGCGGATCGCGGAGGGAATGCGGCCGGGGATGCCGAACAGGCGATTGATCCCGTCGGTCGCCAGGGCGACGCTGAAGGTATCGAGGCTGCGCCAGCGTTCGTAGCGGGCCAGCAATTGCGCATCGCCGGGCTCGAGGCCCAGGCGCAAGCCGTCGCTCAGCACCTCGACCAGCGCGCCGACGTCGCGCAGGCCCAGGTTGAGGCCCTGCCCGGCGATCGGATGGATCCCGTGCGCGGCATCGCCGACCAGGGCGAGCCGGTCGCCGGTCAGCTTGCCGGCGTGGTGGAAATTGAGCGGGAACGACATGCGCGGCGCGGCGAGCTCGACCGCTCCGAACAGCCCCTCCATGCGCCGCTCGACCTCGGTCAGGAAGGCGCGTTCGCCCAGGGCGAGCACCCCCGCTGCATCGCGTTCGGCGACGGTCCAGACCAGGGCGGAGCGGTGCCTCCCCTCGGGCGTATCGCGCAGCGGCAGCAGCGCGAAGGGGCCGGCGGGATAGAAGATCTCCCAGGCCACGTTGTCGTGCGGCTTTTCATGGCCCAGCGCGCACACGATCGCCCGGTGGCGGTAATCCCACTTGGCAACCTTGATCCCGGCATCCTCGCGGGTGGGAGACTGGCGCCCTTCGGCGGCGACCAGCAGGCGACCTTCGAGCCCCCTGCCGCTACCCAGGGCGACCCTGACGCCGTGCGCATGGCGCTCCCGCTCCGCCACCTCGCTGGACGTGTGCCAGGCGATGGCCGGCTCCGCGCGCGCCGCCGCGAACAGCGCCTCGCGGATGTCGCGGTTGGCGAACATGCGCCCCAGCGAGCCCTCTTCGGGCTCGGGCCGGAAGTCGATGCGGCCGGGCTTCATCCCGTCGGTCACCGCGATGGCGGCGATCGGGCAGCCCAGCGGTTCGAGCCGGGGAGCCAGGCCGATGTTGGCGAACAGGTTCCAGCTCGCGGTCGAGATCGCCGAGGCGCGGCCGTCGAAGCCCTCGGCGGTCAGCGCGGCGGGATCGGCCTTGTCGACGACATGGCTGGTCAGCCCCGCCTTCGCCGAGGCCAGGGCCAGGGTCATGCCGACGAGCCCGCCGCCGAGGATTACCAGATCGCGCTTCTCGTTCATGATCCGGCGCTTTGCCCGATGATCGGCCGCGCGACAATCGGCGACAGCGCCGCGCTTGTAAAACCGCGCCGATCCGGCCAAATCGCCCGCAGAATGCCGCCCGCACGCCCGACCCTGCCCCGCGCCCGCCTGCTGCTCGCGGCGCTGTGGAGCCTGCTGGCGCTCATCCTCACCTCCTTGCTCGCGACTCCCGCCACGGCCGCCCCGACCCATATCTCGGCCGCGCTCGTCGCCGAGGGCCCGGCCGCTCCGGGGCAGGCCGTCACCCTCGCTTTCGACATGCGGCCGAGCGCGGGCTGGCACGGCTATTGGGCGAACCCCGGCGACGCGGGCTTCGGCATGGGGCTGGATTGGGCCCTCCCGGCGGGCGCGAAAGCCGGCCCGCCGCGCTATCCGGTGCCCGAGACCCTGATCGTCTCGGGCCTGATGAACCACGTCTACGAGCACGACTACGCGGTCCTGGTGCAGCTGACTCTGCCGGCCGCCGCGGTGCCGGGTTCGCGCCTGCCGATCTCGGTGCAGGCCAATTGGCTGGCCTGCACCGATCAGATATGCGTGCCGGAGCGGGCGGTCTTGCGGACGACCGTGACCGTCGCCGCGCCGGGCACGGCGACGCCGCCCGATCCGCGTTTCGACGCGTGGCGGGCCAGGCTGCCGGCACCGCTCGGCGCGAAGGCAAAATTCTCCCTTGAAGGCGAACGGGTTCGGCTCGGAATACCGCTGCCCGCCGGCGTCGCGCTCGATCGGCCCCATTTCTTTGTCGGCGAGGAGCATGTCACCGAATATGCCGCCCCCCAGGTCTTTCGGCGGTCGGGAGACCTCCTGATCGTCGACCTGGCGCGGTCCAAGGTACATCCCGATGCCTTTCCGCACCCTACCGGCGTCCTCCGCCTGAATCGCGCGGGCGACGGCATCGAGATAGAAACCGTCGCGGGAGCGGTCCCCACCGGCGGCAAGCTCGTCGAGAGCGCCGCCGCGCCCAACACCCCGGCCTTCCCGCTGCTGCTGCTCGGCGCGCTGCTGGGCGGGCTGCTGCTCAACGTCATGCCCTGCGTCTTCCCGATCCTCAGCCTCAAGGCGCTCAGCCTGGCCCGCGCCGGCGAGAGCGAGGCCGAGGCCCGCCGCGAAGGGCTGGCCTACGGCGCCGGGGTGATCGCGGCCTGCCTGATCCTGGGAGCCCTGCTGCTGGCGCTGCGCGCCGCGGGCAACGAGATCGGCTGGGCCTTCCAGCTCCAGGAGCCCGGCGTCGTCGCCGCGCTATGCCTGTTGACCGCGGCGATCACCGCCAACCTGCTCGGCCTGTTCGAGCTTGCGGTGCCCGGCTTTGCCGGGAACGGCGGCGCATCCGGCGCCTTCGCCACGGGGCTGCTCGCGGCTTTCGTCGCGACCCCTTGCACCGGCCCGTTCATGGCCGCGGCGATGGGCGCGGCGCTGCTGCTGCCGGCGCCGTGGGCCCTGGCCCTGTTCGCCGCGCTCGGCCTGGGGATCGCCCTGCCGTTCCTGGCCATCGCCTTCATCCCCGCGCTGCGCCGCAGGATGCCGAAGCCGGGCCGGTGGATGGTCCGCTTCCGCCAGTGGATGGCCCTGCCGATGGCCCTGACCGCGCTCGCGCTGGTCTGGCTGGCCAGCCGGCTCGGCGGCTGGGCCTTCGCCGCGTCCTGCGCCGCGCTGTCGGCCCTGCTCGTCGCCCTGCTGGCCGCCGCCGGAGCGCGCCAGCGGACGGGCAAGGCCGCCAGGGGGATCGTCCTGGGCGGGCTGGCCGCGCTGGCCCTCGCCGGAGCGCTCGCCCTGCCGCGCCTCGCCCGAAGCCCCGGCACCGAGGCGCCGAGCCTGCTGCCGAGCAAGCCGTTCAGCGAAACCGCGCTGACCGAGGCGCGCCGGGCCGGCAGGCCGGTCTTCGCCTATTTCACCGCCGACTGGTGCCTGACCTGCAAGGTCAACGAGGCCGCCGCGATCGAGCGCGAGGCCACCCGCGACGCCTTCGCCAAGGCCGGGGTCGTGGTGCTCAGGGGCGACTGGACCCGCCGCGACCCCGCGATCACCCGCTACCTCACCGCCCATGGCGCGGCGGGAGTGCCGCTCTACGTCTGGTATCCAGCCGGCGGCGAGGCGCAAGTCCTCCCCCAGGTGCTGACCCCGGGGATATTGGTCGATCGAATCGAATCCATCGGGTAGCCGGAGGCGGCTTCGCAATTATCGGGAGTGATTTCATGGCCCTGCGATGCACCTGGGCGATGCACCTGGGCGATGCACCTGGGCGATGCGCCTGGGCGATGCGCCTGGCGCAGAGTTGGGCGGATGCGATGATACCGCCGGGCCGTTGCCGAAGCGGCTGCCAAGCCGACCTGCCGATACTACTCGACTTGGAGTCGCTAAATAGCAGCCACGACGAGAACGATCGCCCCGGTCACAGCCGCCCATGAGGCGATCCCCAGCCCAATCCACCACAGACCACGCTGCCGCGGTGAGTACGGAGCGACAAAGGGCTCGGGAAACGCACCTTCGGCGTCTGCGGCTGCGCTTGTCGGAAATGCGATGACCACGGCCGAGCGAGGGTTCAGTGCGCGACTTAGCTCGGCGTCGGTAAGCGGGCGAATGAATTCGCAGCCATAATAACCATCCGTGACATGAACGACGAGCGTTCTGCGCGCGCCCAACCCAGGGATATCAAGCGTTATCTCATCCCCGGCGATCAGCCCGGGAATAGCCGAGATCGAAATCCCGGTGACGGAAAGGTTTTCGACGACGACATCGAATTCCTTGCGCTGCGCTCCTCCCGATATGCGGCCGAAGTCGGCGGAAAACCGCTCGCTTTCCCGGTGCTCAGCAATGAATCTAGCAATTGCCGCCATTCCAAGCACACTCCGGTTGATCTCGGGAAGATAGGGCGTCGATGATTGCGATATGGTAAACGCGCGGGCAGTTGAGAGACCGTTTGGAAAATCGCGAAAGAGCGATTTTCGAGGCGGCACCGGCAGAATGATCCAATTGCAATGCTGGTTTCCGACGGATTATCCTTGCAGAAAAACGGCGTCGATGAAGCAGCAGCGATTTTCCACGGAACAGGTCGTGGCAGGTTTGAAGCAGGCGGAAATGAGCCTGCCGGTGAAGGGTTCGACGCATGAGCAGTGACGCCAAGGCGCGCATTGAGTGGATTGACTGCGCCAAGGGGATATCGATCCTGCAGAAATTACACCACGACCGCGGACTCTAGGTGTTTGGTCCCAGCATGTGGTGGCTGGGTTTGCTGATACAGGCATCTGGCAGACGTGAGATGTCGTGCCGCTGGAAGCAACGGTGCAGAGACGAGCGTGTCAGGTGCGGGACCGTCGCCTGCAGAGCGTAGAGGCAGTCGTCCAGCGGCAGCAGCGTGTGCTTGCGGAAGGCGACGATGATCGCCTCTTCCTCGATGTCCAACACAGTCGAACGGGCATCCTTCGGACTGGGCCGAACGTCGGCAGTGCTGCTCCGGCTTCGCCACTTGGCAACGGTCTTCTGGTTGATGCCGTAGCGCTTGGCCAGAACTCTCAGGCTCTCTGGACTATCTTGTATTGCTCGACGGACTGCCAGCTGTCGTGCTGGCGCTCCCGTGTAGAACTTGTCCCATAGCGCATCCTTCCATTGCCGCATGGATGATGCACCATCAATCTCCGGGACCAAATATCTAGATGGCTCGACGGGCTCGGCTGATCGCGTTTCCGCGCGGCGACGGGGTGCTGCGCTGCTGCCGGGCCATGGCGTAGACGCCGGCGGCCATCCATAACACGGTGATGGTGTTGAACGGCGCCAGCAGCGTGCTCTCGCTGTAGGTCCGGATGTAAAGGATGCACAAAAACGAAAGCAAGAACGCCATCGTCACCGACGGCTCGTGGAGTTGGCAGTACAAGGCGCTCAGGGCGATGGTTGCGCAGACGATGAAGAGGAGGGCCACGCCGACCAGGCCGAGATCGACGTTCATCTCGATGAAGGCGTTATGGAAGTTGAACCCCGTCCGGCTGGCGATGCCGCCCCACTGCCACAGCCCTTCGGCGTCGATGTTGCCGTGCCGCCAGAAGGCGTAATAGCCATGGCCGAGCCACGGCCGCTGCGCGGTCAGGCGGGCGGCGAAGTCCCACAGGTAGGTGCGCCCGGTGAGCGTGCTGTCCTTCTTGAGGACATCGGTCCGGAAGGTGTCCCAGGCCTGTTGGATATCGGGGAGGAAGGCGATCCCCAGGGCGACCGCCAGGCCGACGCCGACCAGCAGCGCGATCCGCGCCCGGAAGCTTACTTTCCCGAAGATCAGGAAGGCGGGAAAGGTCAGCAGGGTGATCGCGAACGAGGCTTCGGTGCCGGCCGAATGGGCCAGCGAGGCGACCAGGAAGGCATAGGCGACCGCGAACGGCGCGGCGATCCGCGCGGCTGTCGGCTGGGTGCGGTCGCAACCGACCGCCAGGGCCAGGGCGAACAAGGCATGGGCGGCGAAACCCATCGCGTTCTTGCTGCCGAACGGCCCGACCAGCGGAACGTTTTTCGCGACCGCAGCCGGGATGGCCGGCACAGCCAGCAGGCACATGAAGAGAAACGCTCCCGCCAGGATGAGCAGTGTCTGCCGGGCCGGGATCCGCCGGCAGACGAAAATGGTCGAGGCGATCGTCAGGAACAGCTGGATCGAGGCGCGCAAGGTGCGCGCGGGCGCATCGGACCAGATCGTCGAAAGGGCGGCCAGCAACGGCAGGGCGAGCAGCGGCCAGAACCTGGCCAGGTCGCGGACCGACTCCGCGGGCCGCAGCGCGGCCAGCAGCACCGACGCGCCAATGAACAGGAAGGCCGCGACGGTCCCGAAGATGGCGGTCGCGCTGATCGCGACCAGCGCGACCGCCGCGGTCGCCAGTTCGATCTGCGGGAGGCCGATCGCCGATCCGGGGGCGCCGTCCCCACGCGCGCCCTGGATACCGGAGGTTCGGCGGCGCAGTTCGGTGGTTCTGGGGCGTAGCAGCGATCTCATGCGCGCGCGTCCGCTTCCGCCCGCAAGGAATTGCGCCGTGCCGGCGGCTGGTCAGGGGCGGGGGCCATGGTGCTCGCCATATTCGAGGACGGGGCTTGCGCCAAGGCTTCCCGCGACCACGCCCAGATGCAAGGCGCCGCGCAGCAGCAGCGACGCCGCGCGAAACGGCGTTCCCGATCGCAGGGGAGCGGCGGCGATGCAGTAGACGAATTTCGCCATGGCGGAAACCAGCGCACCCACCCGGCCGCGCCCCTGGCGCTGCAGGACCATGAAATGGACCTGCCCCGAACGGTAGCGGCGCCGCAGCAGCCACTTCAGCGTCGCGCGGTCGGGTGGGATATCTTCATGAACCACCGCGAGCGGCGCATAGGCGAAGCGGGCTCCGGCGACGTGCGCCTGAAAGAAGAACATCGTGTCTTCCCCGCCGACTTGCCCCAGCTCGAGCGCGAATCCAAGGCGGTGCTGCGCGAGCCAGCCAGCACGGATGAGGACGTTGGCGGTGTAGCCATTCCACGGTGGGTCATTGCCCTGCAATCGATTCGAATGGAAGTCGCCCTCGATCATCCAGCGCGGGCAATCGGGCAGCCGATAGTCCGCCTGCGATACCCCGAACACCACGTCGGCATGTGCCGCAGCTGCGAGCAGTTCCGCGATCCAGTTCGGCTCGGCGATCTCGTCGTCGTCGATGAATGCGATCCATTCTGCCGACGTGGCGTCGAGGCACGCGTTGCGGGCAATCGAAATGCTGCGGGCCGGCGCGTGAACATATGTCAGACAGAGGCCGAGCCCACGCGCCTCCTGCTCGATCGCTTCGCGGCGGATCGGATCGTGGTCGTTGTCGGCGACGATTACCCGGGCCGTGACGCCGTCCGGCAATTCCTGCGCCGCGATCGAAGCCAGCGTTTCGCTCAGCGACGGCCGACGAAATGTGCAGATGCAAACGTCGATAGAGCGATCCGTCATATCGGGAGTCCGCGATTGGCGAGCAACTGCGAGAGGGCTGCCGCAGCGTCCTGGCTCGGATCGCCAAAGCCGGTCGGCGCCCGGATGCCCAGCCGTCGCCGTACGGCCGCGGCCAGCGGCATGCGGAGCAGCGGTGCGATAGCCGGAGTGCGGACCAGTTCCCGCACCGCGCGAGCCCAGGCCCGGGCCTTGAGCGCCTCGATCAATCGCGCAAAGGCCGCGGTCTTTTCGAACGTCGCCTGACGCGCGGCAAGGGCCGCCCGGATCGGCGGGGCCAGAACCGTGTCCGCGGCCAGCAACTGGGCGCCGGCTTCCACCATTGCCGTGGCGTTCTGCACCGACAGCCGGTACGAGGTCGAGGCAGGGTGGCGCCGGTAGGCATAGCCGGCCAGCGGATCGAGCCAGTAGCGCAATCCCGATGCCAGCAGGCGCACGATCAGATCGTCGTCTTCGGCAATGCGCAGCTTGGGATTGTACCTGAGCCCTGCTCGCTTAAGGCTGTCGACCCGCATCACCGGTTTCAGATACCCCAGGTTGGGCTCACCCGGAGACAGCACCGTCCGGCGCAGATACGCCTCGAGCGGGACCCATCCCGAACACTGCTCCGGGGCCAGGAAGAAAGTGGCGCGCGAATGGTCGTCCGTGTCGAAGACGATGAGATTGTCTGCGACCAAATCCGCCCCTTCTCGCTCAGCCACCGCGACGAGGTGGTTCAGCCGGTCGCGGTCCATTGTATCGTCGCTGTCCAGGACCGCGAACCACCGGCCCCGCGCAAGCTCCAACCCTCTGTTGCGAGCAACGGCCGGCCCTCCGTTGCGGCTGAGCTCCTCGACCCGGATTCGGCCGTCCTGTTCGGCGAGCGCCCGGCTCAGCGCGACGGTCTGGTCTGTAGACGCATCGTCGACGATGATGATCTCGATATCGCCGAGCGTCTGGTCGAGGGCCGACCGGACGGCGAGTTCGAGATGTGCTGCGGAGTTGTAGGTCGGGATGACGACGGTAACCGTTGCCGACCCCCGCCGGGATGTCAGATCAGAGGAGATAACGATAGTCCTTTCCCGACGCATTCGGGTTCGACGAGCTCAGGCCCGACGCCTTCAGGCCAGACGCCTTCAGACCGGCCCGCTTGTCCCGCGCTATGGCCAGCGCCAGCCTTGGAAGCGCGGCCGGATTGCGGAGCATATGCAGGATGGCGGCGGGCGCCCCGGACCGCGAGCGGATGTCGAGCACAGTGCGGTGATGGACCTTGTGCTCCAGCTGGGAACGGTGGCGGGCAAGCGCCGCCCGTTCGTCGGGCCGCAGTTCGTTGGACTGTTCGAACCAGCGATCGAACGCCAGCAAGGCGGCCAGGTCCTCGGTGCGATGCTGCCCGCTGAGGGAAGCGGCGCGTTCGATGGCGGCATATCCGCACGAGCGGATGGTGAAAAACCGTCCTCCGGCGGCGATCAGGCGGGCATAGAGCGCGAAATCCTCGCCAAGCCGAAGCGTCTCGGCATAGCGCAGCCCATGGCGTTCGAGAAACCGCCGGCTCATCACGGGCTTGGCAAACCCCAGTTCCCCACGCTGCCTGCCCGGGCGGGAAATGTTGCCGGAGATGAACTCCGTCAATGTCACCCTTGTGGGGTCGGCGCCAAAGTTCTCGATCCGGGCCAGGTCGAAGGCCGCCGCGCGATCCTCGGGCACAAAAACGATGTTGTCGGCGACGGCATCCCATCCGCTCAGCGCGAAGATCGCGCCAAAGCGATCCGGCAGGAAAAAGTCGTCGGCATCGAGCACCGCGACGTAGTCGGAGCGGCTGGCCGCAATCCCGATGTTTCGCGCCGCCGCGGGACCGCGATTACCCTCAGTCGAAGTCACCGCGAAGCGCATGTCGCCTTGCGCCGCGGCGAGCGCGGCCGAAACGGTTTGATCCGATGAACCGTCGTTGACGACGACGACCTCAGCCACCTCCCGCTGGTCGAGGGCTGATCGAACGGCCCGGCCAATCGTGGATTCGGCATTCCACGCCGCGATGATTACAGCTACGCGGTGGCGGCTATTCGACATGCGGGACCCTCGAGAATTCGGATGCGCGCCGATCTGCGGTCATCGATGTTGCAAGTGGGCTGCCCGGAGACCAGGTGGCGGTTTCTTGCAGATGAAGTGATCCGAGCCTATAGGGTTGCCGTCTACCGAAGGTCCACCATAAATGCATCGCATATTCATCGTCATGCTTTCCCTGCTGGCACTGATCCCGGCGAGTTGCGCCAGTCCGGCCCAGTCCGCCGAGGGCGTGACGTCCAGTCCGGTGGCGACCCAGGCGGAAGACGAATACAGGTTTGCCTCGGGCGACAAGCTCCACATCATCGTCTTCGGCGAGGATACGCTGACCGGCGACTACGTGATTACCAGCGGCGGCAACCTGACCTTTCCGCTGGTCGGCAACATGCCCGCCAGCGACAAGACGGTCGAGCAACTCGAAGCGGCCCTGTCGGCAAAGCTGGCCGACGGGTACGTCAACAATCCGCGGGTGAGCATCCAGGTCGTGTCGTTCCGCCCGTTCTACATCCTGGGCGAGGTCAACAAGCCGGGCGAGTATCCGGTTTCGACCGGGCTCTCGCTCGCCCAGGCGGTGGCATCGGCGGGCGGCTATACCTATCGCGCCAATACGCGGCGGGTCTACCTGAAGCGCGCGAACGAAGTGCAGGAGCGGCTGATCGATCTGCGCGACAGTGGCCCGGTGGTGATCCGCGCCGGCGATACGATCCGGATCAGGGAACGCCACTTCTGATTCAGCCCGTTACGGCATCGACCAGCGCTACGCATTCAGGGGTCTCGGTTCGCAGGAGCCGTGCGGGCAAGGCCGCTACCTTGGCTGCGAGCGTTCGGTAATCGGATGCCGTCAGCTGCTGCAGGAATGTCGGCAGTTCGCGGCACGGGTCCGCGATAACCAGGCCCGCGCCATGTTCGGTCAGCCAGGCGCCCGTCTCGACATCGGCGAGCGCAATCGGGACCACGCCATTGTCGAGCGATTCGTAGAGCCGGTTGGGTAGCAACCAGGTCGAGTTCAGCCCTTCCTCGAAATAGTCGATGGCCCAGGCGAAATGGACCGCGCCGTACAGTGCGGTCAGGTCGCCGGCGGCGTAGCGGCCCGTGAAGGTCACGCCCGGCATGCCGGCGACCGTTCCGGCAAGATCCTGGAACTCCGCATCTGACGGGATTCCGGCGATGACGACCGCGATCCGGCCTTGCGAATGCGCCGCGAGTTCGGACAGGATCGCGAGCGTGCGGCGGCATCGCAGCATCCCGAACCAGCCGATGACCCATGGGCCAGATTCTGGTACGTCCTTGCGGACGGCTTGGCCGCGCATGGCCGTTTCGCCGAGCGCGAGGACCTTGTTTTCCACGAGCAGGATCGGCGTCGTCAGCCGGCGCAACCCGCGGAAATAGGCGGTCTCGAAGCGCGGCGAGCTGGTGAGGATCAGGTCGACGCGGGTCAGCAGTCGGCGTTCGACCCATTGGACGAGGCGTGCCAGGACGCCGCCCGAAACCAGCAGCAGACGGTGGATGTCGAGGCACTCGTAAACCAGCCGGCGCCCCTTGGCCAGCCGCGCCGCGAGCACCAGCATCTCCAGGTTGCGGGCGACGAGGACGTCGGCCTGCGCGACCGCGCGGCGCAGTGCGCCATCGGCCACGGCATGGCGCAGAACCGCCGCGATTCTCTGGCCGAACTGCCCGTCGGCCGTGCGGCCCAGATCGATGACCGGAGCGCCCGCGATCGACGCGGGCACGCGATCACTGCGGCGAAAGCCCAGCACCACGACGTTCGCGCCGCCAGCGTAAAACATCCTCACGCGCCGGAGCACGGCCGGATCGTCGAGGTTGTGGACCAGGTAGGCGATCGTCTTGGACATCGACAACTCGGATCAGGGGAGCCGGTGCTTCGCGATCGCGCAAACCTGCACGGGGCCCTGCACGGGGCCCTGCACGGGCCCAGGTCTATTTGGCCGGTTGGAACGACGGCTCATACTTGATGTTGGCCTTGTCACGCAGCCGCTTGACGGCATCGGTCATGGCCGTCGTCATGCGCGTGGTGCGCAGGGCATTCGCCGCATAGCCCGGCCACTCCGCCCGATCCAGCGCGGCGCCCTTCCGGTCCTTGACGACACTGACGTAGGTTTCTCCGTTGACGCTCAGCGAAAATGCTTCGCCCGGCTTCAACGACAGGATCTGGCGGGCCGGCGCCGTACCGATGCTTGCGGTATCGAGGACGGCCGAGCCGCGCTTGAAGGCGATATTCTTCGCTTCCAGCTGCGCAACGACGCCCTCGAGCGTGGGCATGTCGGTGATTTCCTTGAGCACGGCCGGCTGTGCCGGCGTGGCAAAGCGAACCTGGTCGAGCACGAGTCGCTCGCGCTCGGCGAAAGCGTAAGGGTGCTCGGCGATGAATGCGTCGATTTCCGCGGGGGTGGGATTGGCGCGCGTGCCGGCGAGCTTGCGCGCCGCGACGTCGGCCAGCAGCGACTGCTCGAGCTGGCGACGGCGCGCGATATAGTCCGGCCCGCGGTCCAGGCCTTCCTCGCGGGCGTAGTCGGCCAGCAGGTTGCGGGTGATCACGCGCTGCAGCAGGTCCGCAGGCGCGACCTTCTGCTCGCCGTTGCCCGTCAGCTGCGCTGCCTGAGCTTCGGTATTGAGCTCCTGCATCGTGATTTCTTCATCGTTGACGACCGCGACCACCTGGCCGCCGGGCTGCTTGTGACATCCCGACAGCGCGGCAATCGCCAGGATCGCAGCGATCGTCCCGCGCAGCCCGTAGAGCGGTATTGACCTACCGCTATGTTGAGTCATCGACTTCATCCTTTTCCTGGCGTTCTTGTCGCCGGCCCTCAGGGCAAGCAGATACTGGGATCATTTGCAATCGCAGTTAACTTTCGGCGCGCGGCGATGTCGCGATTTGGGACCAGAATCCCAGCGACCAGGCAGTGTGCATCGTGATCAGAGCGAGGCCGGTGGTGACAAGGCAGGCCGAGCGGTCGCGCGCCGCAAAAACCAGTCCGGCCACTTGACAGATCACGGCCCACCCCAAAAACGGCACTGCCGCGAGCAAGGCCCAAGGCGAAATGGGCCATCCCACCAGGGCCAAGGCGGCGGCCGCGCCGGCGGGCGCGATTCCTGCGGGGAGGACCTGCCGCAGCCGGGGCCGAGCCCGATGCTTCCGGATCGTCCGCGCGCGGCCCTTTCCGAAGTTCAGATACTGGCGCCATAGGGCAGGGACGCTCGCCCGGGGAAAGTAGCGCAGTCCCGCGCTCGGCTCGAGCCAGATCCGGCAACCGGCCTGGCGCAACCGATAGTCCAGTTCGGCATCCTCGTTGTGCGAGAACGTCGGATCGTAGCCGCCGACGGCGAGAAAGGCGTCCAGCCGCATCAGGGCGTGATGCCCGTGATCGACGAAGGCTCCCGCAGCAATGTGCCGGTGCGCCGAGCCGCCCGTGCCTAGGACCGAATTCTGCGCCGCGGCAACTCCGCGCTGGAAGCACCTTTCCCCGAGCGTCTCCATCGGCACGACCACCGATTCGGCTCCATGGCGGGCCGCGGCTGCGAGCAGGAGGTCGATATAATCGGCAGGGTAGGACGCATGGGCATCGATCCGCACCAGCCAGTCGCAGCCCGCGCCGTGCGCTGCCACCGCCCGGTTGACGCCCGCGCTCTGCAGTCGATCGGGATTGCAGAGGAGGTGCAGCGACGGCCAGCCATGCTGCCGCGCCCGCACGATCGCCTGGCTTCCATCCGTGCTGCCCCCGTCCGCTACGACCACCGGATGCCCTGCGCTCGCGGCTTGCTGCAGCCAGTCGAGCAAGGCGGGGAGGGTGGCGCGCTCGTTGAGGCAGGGCACGACGATCAGGATTTTCGCAGCCGCGGTCATGAGCGCTCCAGGAATGTCGGAAACAGTAAGGGGCGTTCGCGGCCGGCGGTCGAATCGATCACGGTGCAAACTCGGTCGGGCAATGAAACGCAGGATTGCATTATCGTCAAACCGTGGCATGGTTGCGGTGGACGGTCGAGCGCAAGGGGGTATCGATCGAAACGGGGGATCATGGCCACTCTCATAAACCGCAGCAGGAGGCAACGCGCAACCGCTGGCGTCGTGGCCGTGTGGGTTGCGATCCTGGCGCTGCTATTCCTCTGGCAGCGCGTGGAATATCTCGGGATCGTTGCGCTTTTGGCCGAGTGGCAGTTCAATTTCCTAGGCCGTTCCTATCCCGCCATCAGTTATCTGCTGCCGGTGACGATCCTGGCATTGCCGGCCTTGCTGCTCTATCGGCGCGCGCGCCGCCGTCACTCCGAGCAACGGATCGCGCGAGCGACCCTGCGCTCCGCTCTGGCATTCCAGAAAATGTTGCTCGCCGTCACTGCGGCCGTCGCCTTGGCCGCGCTGGTATTCGTGGTGCTCGCGTTCGCGATCTCGGGCAAGGCGGACGGGGCACGGCGGATCGATCTGGCCGCGCCGGTGGTCCTGCCGCCCGCCGACGGCCCCGCGACGATTGCTGGTTCAATCATTGCCACGCGAACCTCTGCGCTGCGCCAGAACTTCCTGCTCGGCGGCAGAAGCCAGCGCTTCTCGCCGATCGTTGCCCCCGGCGCCGACGGCATGGACCTCCAGTATTTCGTCGAACTGTCGCCGGCGGCAGAAAACCCCGCGAACCGCGGAGCGGGAGAGTTCAGCGGGATATTGCGGCGCGATGCCCTGCCCGGTGAAATTGTCCGGCTTTACCGCTACGCCGGCTACCACATCACCGATCCGCATTATGTGCTGTTCCGGGATGTGGCTTCGGCGCGGTCGGCGGACTTGCAGACCGCGGCCCAGTTGGCTTTCGTCGCGCTGGTCTTCGGTGTCCTCGCCCTGCTGCAGCGCCGCCGTGTGCGCGCCATCCGACAGGCTTTCGATGCGGCGGCCGCGCGCGCCGAAAGCCTAATCGAGGGTTAACCTAGTCCCATCACCGACTCTTGACCGCGCCCGTGCAAACTGGGCGGCATGTCGAGGATATACGCTCTAACAACTGCCGCGATCTGTATGATCGCCCCCAGTGCGAGCCAGCAGGTGGGCGCGGCGCAGCCCGTCGCGTCCGACCGCACCGGCGGCATGTCCGCGTTCGAGGTGCGCACGCCGGAACCGGAACCGGAGCCGGATTCGGGGTTTGGGCCGACCCAGGCACATTCCGTCGATGGCACCGTCGAGAGCAACTCCGCAAGCGACGGGCTGTTCTACGTCACGGCGATGGTCAACGGCAAGCCGGTGCGCTTCGTCGTCGATACCGGGGCGAGCGTGGTGGTTCTGACGCGCAGCGATGCGATCAAGGCCGGGGTCACGCGCGGCGCCAAAGCGGTCGATGTCGAAACCGCGGGCGGATCATCCGCGATGCATTCGGTCAACCTGAAGCGGGTTGATATCGCCGGCCAGGCACTGACGGACGTCGATGCCGCGATCATGGGAGCCGAACTGCCGGTGTCGCTGCTGGGCCAAAGCGTCCTGTCGCAGATGCGCTCGGTGCGCCTAACGGGCAATCGTCTCCAGCTCAACTGAGCCGTGCTTGCGCTGCGACCGCAGCCACGAGCCGATAACGAAGAACCCGATGATCATGCTGAGCCACGTGCCGGGCTCGGGCACGGCGCCGACCGGATCGACCGCGGGATCGACAACCTCATCCGGAGTGCCCGCGGGGCCGAACTGGGGGGACGACGATCCGGCCAGCGGAGTGTTCTGAAAATTGCGCGCCAGGCTGTTGGTTGGGGCGGTGGGGTCGGCGAGTGGCGTGGCGCCGAGCGGGACCAGGCTCTCGGGCGAGGGGGGGATGAGCGCGCTCGGGGCCGTCGACGGCGCTTCCGCTGCGCCGGCGGGCGAGCGCGCGGGCCTGGCCAAGCGCGCCAGGAATGCCGAGCGGCGGGGGTGCGCGAAGTCGAAATAGGCCGGCACTTCGTCCGCCGTGCTGGGGATCACCGCGAACACTTTGGGTACACCCCGGCCGTTATCGAAAAACAGCGCGCGCTCGGTCGAAGGGAGCAGGCCCAGCAGCAGCAGCAGCAAGACGCCTGCGCCCAGCGACATCAGCTGGCGCCGGTGATTTTCCAGGTAAAGGTCGGCGGTTATCTCCATGCCTGCCTCCTAGCGGGTTCTATGCGCTTTTACGAATCAATTTCTCGTGTCTTTTCGGGCCGCCCAGCATCACTGTGGGGCATCACCGTGGGGCATCGCCGGGGCGCGCAGCTTGCGCTCGGGGGAAGGCGGGGATTATGGTCGCCGCGGATCAACTCCGGCAGGATACAGATATGGTGCGTCGTCTCAGGCTTGTGCTGCTTTCTACGGTCCTTGCCGGCGGCTGCGGCGGCGGTGGCGCGGGGGCGGGCGATGATGGCGCCCAGGTCCTCCATGCGCTGGCGGCGACGCTGACCGCAGACCGCAAGAGCGTTTGCGTCGATAGCGAGACCGTAGGCGATCCGTTGACGATCTACCGCACGATGATGGCCTTGCCGGCGACTGAGCGGCCGGTGTTGAACTGGCATCAGCCCGCGCCGCTGCGCCCGCCCGTCGAGCCCAGCGGCAAGCGGGTGTTCGACGGCGAATTGCGCTCCGATCAGATCTTCCTGCGTCTCCCGGCCCAGACGACCGCTGTGCTGGCGCCGGATCAGCAGCGCGCGCTCGACGGCGCGGCCAAACGCCTTGCCTTGGCGACGGACAATCATGCCAGGACCGTTACGCCGTGGTCCGGAGCGCCGCTTGTCGAACCGCATTGGTGGGGCTTCAACCGGCTGAACCGCGCGTGCAGCCCGCGTTACGCCTTCTCGCATCCGGTGGTCGCCAAGGACTTCGCCTTCGTGTCGGTCACCGCCGGCCACTGGGGGACGATCTATGCGTTCAGCAAGCAGCCCGGCGGCTGGACGACCGTCGGTCAGTGGAGCAATTGGCTCTACTGACCGATCGCGCGGCGCTCATTGCGGTGCCCGCAGCGATCACGGCAGGCACTGCGCGGGGTTCTTGCGGACGACCTGCCGGCAATTCCACAACGCCTTGTCCGAGCCGTCTGCCGCCCGTTCGTAATAGAACGAAAGCGCCGCCTTTTGCGGCTCGGCGAGGGGAAGGTGCTGGCCGATATGGGCGGGATCGGTCCAGCCGTACACGCGGCAGACCGGCTTGTTCTTGCAGACCGCGAGCGCGGAGATGGCGAAATTGCCCGCAAAATCCCGGTCCTCGAGCTGAAGGAAGAACACGTTGGGATCGGGCTCGGCGCGGACCACGCTCCCGCGCATCGATCGCGTGGAAATGCCCGGGATGACGATGGGCGGGGCAAGGGGCGGCGGCGGAGCCGCGGCGACGGAGCCGGATGGCAAGGCCGCCGCCGCGTCCTCGACAGCGCCGTGGGCGGAGGACAGCTTGGCCAAAGCCGCGATGACGGGCTCGTCGGGAGAGACGGTCTGGCGGAACGCGGCGCGCGTTCCCCAGAAGCCGGGCCAACGGTAAAAGATATGGGTGCGAAACTTGGTCAGCTTGACCAGCGAGGGCCCCCAATACGGGAAGACCCAATCGGTGTGATAGTGCGTGGCATAGCCGACCTGTTTGAAGACTTCGCCGGCGAGCGCCGCCCGGCCGATCGCCAGGGCGCGCTGCCACGCGGCCGCCGACGGTATGCGATTCATCGCGCCATCGCAGGTGAACGAGAACTGGCAGCCGGTGGTCCGCTCCTGCCCCTGGAAGACGACCCCGCAGATCGATGCGGGAAATGCCGGATGCCGGGCGCGGTTCAGCACGACCTGGACGACCGAGCGCTCCCCGTCGGGATCATCGCCGGCCTCGTACCACGCGGCGGCGGCAAGGCATGACGCGGCGCGCTCGATCGAATTCGGATCGCCTTTCGCGATGAAGGCGGCTGCAGGAGGAACGGTGGCGACATCGAACGGACGCGCCGCATTGAGCTCCCGCGCGGTTTCCGGCGGCATGGGGAGGTTGCGCTGATCCGGAAGCGCGGGGATCTTGTTCGCAGGAAAAGCCTTGCTGGGAACGTCGGGCCCGCGCGAATTTTGCCCGGCCTTGCTGCCCGCCCGGTAAACCAGCACGAGGCTGATTGCGATGACGGCGCAAATGCAGGCCGTGACGATCGTGTTGCGCCGTTTCAGAAAGCTTTGCATCGAGACGAGTACCTAGAAACTTGAGCCGGCATCCGCCAGCCCGCCGACGGGATGGGCCCGACAGCCGAAGCCACGGCCGATGCCCCAGGGGTTGAGCGCCTGCGGATGGGCTATCCGCACGGCCACCGCAAGACCGCCGCGCTGGTCGCTGGCCTGTGCGTGAGCGGAATGGTCGCGCCGATGATGCTTGAGAAGATCGCAGCGGCGGGCGCAACTCTGCGCTTCGATGGCTCCGCAGCCATGATCCACATCGCCCTCGGAAGCCTCATGCTTCGCAGAAGCGTCCAGCCATGAGCATTCTCAGGCCGCCTCTGGAAGCGTACATTCAACCCGCAGGCTTCGCCGATAGGTGCAATCGCGGCATTCGGTAGAACCAACTGGCGCCGACCGCTAACAGGACATCGCGCAGCTTCAGCGCGATCACCGCGACGACAATCACGACAAGCGGGCATAACAGCACCACGCCTGCTCCGAGCCGTGCCGCGCCGGCTAGATTCATCAGCGCCAAAATGGCTGCGATAAGCGGCACCTGCGCCACATAGATCGGCAGGGTGTGCAGTCCGACATACCTGAGCATGCGTGAAGCGGGCGGCCATTGGTCAAGTGCCCGGGCGACAAGAATAAGACGGTAGTGGCTACCCGCAGCTTGCGATCTCCGCTCATACGGCTAGTGGTTTGCTGCGACGCAAAAAAGGGGCGGCGAAGTGGGCACGGCCATTCAAAGCGAATGTGGCGCAGATGTGGGCTCTGATGATTCGACGCTTCGCAATGGCGTTGCCGTATCTAACGTAGGAAAGGAGCGCCTGACGTCGATTCAGGCCCTCCGTGCCATCGCTGCCATCGTTGTCGTCGCTTTTCACGCCCTGCAATCAGACGTCCCACTTTTGCGGTTCGGCGATCGCGGCGTGGACCTTTTTTTCGTGATTAGCGGCTTCATCATGGTCCATGTGACCCGCTCTGCGTCAATCGGCGTCGGGCGCTTTGTCGCTGATCGCGTAATCCGAATTGTACCGATGTACTGGTTGGCTACCTTAGTGGCATTCGGCCTCGCTCTGGCTGGAAAAGTGATGTGGGGAGCGACGTCGGATCCGGGGATTTTGCTGCAATCGCTTCTCTTCATTCCTCACTATAACGCTGACGGTCACATCTGGCCCTTGGTGTTCCTCGGGTGGACCCTGAATTTCGAAGCCTTTTTCTATGCGTTGTTCGCAGTGGCGCTCACCGCCCCTTCGCACCTGCGGACGCTGCTCCTTGGCGGCATGCTCGTGAGCTTTGTGGCGGTAGGGGCCTTCTGGCAGCCGGATGGCCCCGTACTTCGAACATACACGAGCCCGCTACTGCTTGAATTTCTGGCCGGCGCAATCATTGCTGAGATTTATCATCGTTTCCCCCAGCAACATCGCGCCGCTTGGGCCTGGCTGGTTCTGTTGACATGCACGATGACCCTTTTAGTTCCGCTTTTCCCCCGAATTTCGGTAGGCTGGTTGGCCGTGATCCTCGTCGGTGGAGGAGTCCTTCTCGATCGGACCAGAACGATTGTCAGTGCGCGGTGGATCGCTACGCTCGGGGATGCTTCTTACTCGATCTACCTCTTCCAGCAATTTTTCTTTACCTTGACTGCGTGGCTGTCTGTGCGCGTTTTGCGGGTGACGGGTTGGGATATCCCGGCTTGGCTGCCCCACCTCTTTGATGCACTTGTCGCTGTGCTGTTTGGAGTTTTCGTGCATTTCTTCTTGGAGCGTCCGGTGACCCGGCGCTTGCGCGCCTTGTTTCGTAAGCACCCCCACCAGCCGGCTCCCATGAAGCAAGGACCTCAAGCGGCGTGAGAATCCTTGTTGTCACAGCCGCGCCAGCTCTGCCGCAGATGGTCGGAGGTTCGCAACGCACGTCAGATGGCCTCATTCGCGGCCTCATGGCGCGCGGTCATTCGGTCGATTTGCTCGCGGGCTTTCGTCCGGCGGGATGGATCGGAGTTCGAAGTCGTGTGGTTTTCCGGTTAACCGGTAAACCTGCCGCGGCTGATCGCAGTCTAGGATATTCGGTTTGGCGGTCTTGGCATCCCTGGGACGCGGTTAAGCAGGTTGTACAAGAGTCTCGGCCGGATGTTGCACTTGTCCTCGCGCATAAACCCACGGTGATGGCAAAAGCCGTGATGGCGGAGGGGGTGCCGATCGTACTGGCTCTCCAGGACGTCGAATTTAAGGATCAAGGCGACGATTATCAGTCGCTCCGTTTCGCCAAAGCCGTTGCCAATTCCGCCTTTACCTCGAAACGGTATCGGGACATGTTTGATATTGAATCAACGGTCATCCACCCGATCATGAGAGAATCTGATTATAGCGTTGAAAATACTGGCAAATCTGTCACGTTCATCAATCCTGATCCCCGAAAGGGGTTGAACATCGTGATAGATGTCGCGCAGCGCTGCCCTTCCATTCCGTTTCTCTTTGTGGATGGCTGGCCGATCGATCCTGAGGTGCGTGGGCATCTGGCAAAACGCCTCGCGAGTATGCCGAATGTGACCTACAGCCGCTCCGTTCTCGACATGCGATGCGTCTACCGTGAGACGCGCGTGCTCTTTGCTCCCAGCCAATGGGAGGAAGGATACGGTCGCGTCGCGACCGAAGCTCAGTTCAGCGGTATTCCGGTGGTCGCTTCAAATCGCGGCGGCCTTCCGGAGGCAGTTGGACCTGGCGGCGTGATATTGGCAGCAGATGCGCCGCTTGAAGCTTGGGTCGACGCTGTGCAGTCCGTCTGGCATGATGAAACACGCTACAGAGAGCTGTCGCTCGCAGCGCGCTCCTATTCGCGCCGTCCGCAGCTCGACCCCGATACGCAATTCGCACTTTGGGAATCCACCCTTGCAGCGGCAGCCACTTCGCATGAAAGCTAGGTTCATTCGTAGCCGGAAACGGCTTTGCGACACCGGCAATTTGGCCGAGAGAAGTCCGGCATCGTCAGAAAGAATCGAGAGCTTGAGTTGAAGAAACTGGCGGTCGTCATCCCCTTCTTCCAGGAAGAGGGCGGGATTTTGCGAAAGGCGGTCGACTCCGCCTTTCAGCAGGAACTGCCACCAGACGTGGCAGTTCATATCATCGTTGTGGATGACGCATCACCGGTTTCCGCCGCAAGCGAACTCGAAGGTGCGTCGACACCAGAACGCTTCGAACTGTCAGTCGAGAAAGCCGAGCGTAATGGCGGCCCTGGAGCCGCGCGGAACATCGGCATCGACCGCGCGATTGCTATCGGCGCGACCTATTGCGCGTTTCTTGATTCGGACGACATTTGGATTGGACCCCATATCGAGAATGCCGTGCGTGCGTTGGACAATGGTCATGACGTATATTTCAGTGATCATCGTCGACTTGATGATTATGGAAGTGGATTCCTAAAAGGGGCCCCAACATTCTGGGGATCGGAGCAGGTAAAATTTGCACGTGGAGATGAAGAAAGAGAGATATTTTCGATATCATCTTCGTTCATTCGATCCAGCTTGGTCCAGGAATATCTATTTCAGACCTCAACTGTGGCATTTAGACTTGATAATATTGGTAATATACGGTTTGATACGAGGCTCAGAACGGCTGGGGAAGATCACTTATTTTGGTTTGATCTCGCGACCGCGGCAGCGAACGTGGCAGTATCCGCTGTGGTGGAGGCGGAGTGCGGGTTTGGCGTAAACGTATATTTCAGCAGCTTCTCCTGGGAGAGCGTCCGAAGCGCCAACCGTTACGGCTATCGATATCTGATGTTCTGCGAAATGCTTTCTCGAAATGTGTCAAATAAGGAAGATCGTGCCACATTAAAACGCAGCGCAATAAAGATGAGGAACAAGTATCTTTATCTTGTAGGACGGCAATCTATTCGCGGCATTCGTCCAAACTGGGATCTGTTACGGCAAATAACTTTAAGGCGTCTCAAAAACGCCGCCAGCTAGCAGGCCGTTGAAGAAGTCGGTGACGTTGCGGTCGCGAACGTGATTCAGTGTCCCCCGCGGGAGAAAACCCCCGACTTCAGTCGGGTGCTGGCTTCAGCCTTCGACTCGGCTATGGGGCATTCGACCGGCAATCACACGAAATTCCATCATCGCTACCATCTCGTCTGGTCGCCGAAATACCGGTATAAAGGTGCTGCATGGCGAAGTCCGGCTGCGGGTGCGCGAGATCATCCGGCAGGTCTGCGTGGAGATGGGCGTGACGATCGTCAACGGCGCACTCTCGCGCAATCATGTGCACTTGTTCGTCGAAATTCCGCCGCATGTCGCCGTCAGCGACTTCGTGCGCCGCGCCAAGCCTGTCCTGAGCCTGTCGAAGGGGGTGGATCATCGCGCAAGATCCAGCAGGAGTTCGAGCACATCCGCAAGCGCTACTGGGGCCAATGCTTCTGGCAGCGCGGCTACTTCTCGACAACCTCCG
>JASGGH010000002.1:0-85350 GCA_047605105.1 Novosphingobium sp.
CCGTTTCCCTTTGGCGGTTTCCTTTGGCAATCGTATCGATTGCAAACGAGATCGGGCCGCAATCGGCCTGCCCCCGCTCAGCCTGAGCGGCGCCCGGCACGAAGCTGCCGCTTGCGGGCCGGGATCGGAGCGGGCATTGGTCCAGGGGCCGTGCCGGACCGGAAGCGCCGGCCGATCGATCAGGATTGGATGCGACAAATGAAGGCAACCTTATCGTCCGGACTGAAGCTCGCCGCGCTCCTTGCCGTCCTGGCATCGACCCAGGCTCAGGCGGGCTACGTCAATAACCGGCAGCAATACCTCGCCCTCACTCCGGAGGCGCGCGCCGGCTATGTCCAGGGCCTGGCCGACAGCCTGAACTATATGTACGCGGACGATACCCTCTCGACGGCCGTTACCAAGAAGGCACGCAATCGTTGCCTCGCCGACCAGCGCACCACGGCTGCGATCCTGGCCGACCGGATCACGACGGCCTATAAGAACGACCGGGTCGCAGGCATCGCGCCGAGCGCGATGTTCATGTTGACGATGGGGGATACCTGCAAATCCTACATCAACCAGGAGCGCGCCGGTTTCGGCCTGCCGCCGATCCCCTGAGCGCCTGACCCCCCGAATTCAGGCCCCGAATTCAGACCCACGAATTCAAGGAGCAAACCGATGCGTAAATTCGTCCTGACGGGCCTTGCCGTGGCGGCCCTGCTGCCCGCGGCCGCCCAGGCTCAGAACCGGCCGGCTCCTGCCTCCACGCCGGCCCCGGCCGCTGCGCCCGCCCGCCCGGCGGCGGCTCCGGCCCCGGCTCCGGCCCAGGCTCAGGTTCAGGCTCAGGCTCGGCAACAGCAGTCGGCGATCCCGCAGGCCGCGGGCCTGATCGTGCTGATCAAGTCGTCGCTGATCGCGCTCAACCAGGCGAACCAGACCGGCAATTACCAGGTCCTCTATGCCCTCGGCTCGGACGGGCTGCGCAGCTCGACCAACCCGCAGAACCTGGCGCAGTCCTTCGCCGCCTTCCGCGAACGCCGCATCGACCTCAGCCCGGTCCTGGTTCTCGCCCCCCGCCTGACCAGGGCCGCCGCGATCGAAGGCGGGCGCCTCCACCTCGTCGGCTCCTTCCCGACCACGCCGCTCCAGATCAATTTCGACTTCTGGTTCGAACCGTCGCAGGGCCAGTGGAAGTTCGTCCAGCTCAACACCAGCCTCACGCCGGTGCCCGCCCAGGGCCAGCCTCAGCCCCAGCAACAGCATCAGCCCCAGCAACAGCCCCAGCAGCAGCGCCGCTGACGGCAACCGGGTCGCCCGCCGGCGGCGCGTTGGTCGCCCGCTGGCTGCCCTTTCCGTCAGGCCAGCGCGATGTCCGGCGCATCCTCGCGCTTCATGCCGATCACGTTGTAGCCGGCATCGACGTGGTGGATCTCGCCGGTGACGCCCGCGGCCAGGTCCGACAGCAGGTACAGCCCGGCGCCGCCGACGTCCTCGATCGTCACATTGCGGCCCAGCGGCGCGTTGAGTTCGTTCCACTTGAGGATCAGGTTGAAATCCCCGATTCCCGAGGCCGCCAGGGTCCGGATCGGCCCGGCCGAGATCGCGTTGACGCGGATCTGGTCGCGGCCGAGATCGGCGGCGAGGTAGCGCACCGAGGTCTCCAGCGCCGACTTGGCCACGCCCATCACGTTGTAGTGCGGCACGACCTTCTCCGCGCCGTAATAGGTCAGCGTCAGGATCGAGCCGCCCTCGGGCATCAGCGGAATGGCCCGCTGCGCCACCGCGGTCAGGCTGTAGACGCTGATGTTCATCGTCGCGAGGAAGTTGTCGAGGCTGGTGTCCGAATAGCGGCCGCGCAGCTCGTTCTTGTCCGAAGCGCCGATCGCATGGACCAGGAAGTCGATTCGGGGCCACCTGGCCTTGAGCGTTGCGAACGCCTCGTCGAGCGCGGCCATGTCGCCGACGTCGCAGGGGAGCACGAAATCGCTGCCGAGCTCGGCGGCGAGCGGGCGCACCCGCTTCTCGATCGCCGCGTTGGGGTAGCTGAACGCCAGCTCCGCGCCCTGTTCGCGCAGCTTCCTGGCGATCCCCCAGGCAAGCGACTTGTCGTTCGCCAGCCCCATGATCAGGCCGCGCTTGCCCTGCATCAATCCGCTCATTCCGCCGTATCCCTGCTCGTCGTGTTCTGCTTCTGCCGTGCCCGGTTGTCCGCCTGGCCCAGCATGTCCTGTTCCTCGGGGCTCTCGGCCAGCGCCGCATTGAGCTCCGCCCCGATCACCATCCCTAGACCCACGAGCCAGAAAAAGAAAAGCGCGATCATCACGCCCGCCAGGCTGCCGTAGGTCAGGTCGTAGGTGAAGAAGCGTCGCAATACGACCGGCAGCAGCACCGAGACCGCGACCCACCACAGCGTGACGAGCAGCGCACCCGGCCATTTGGGATAGCCCTTGCCGCGGTAGCGCTTGGGGGTCAGCGAGACGAACAGCACGAACAGCGAGAGGTAGAGCGCGGCGGTTGGAACGATCCGCGAGATCGCCAGCTGGAAGGCGAGCGCGTCGAGCCGCGGAAACCAGGCGAAGATCACTTCCTCCGCCGCGGTGATCGCCACCTGGGCGAACAGCGAGATCAGCAGCAGCACGACCGCGGCGACGATCATCCCGGTCGAGAGCAGCCGATAGCGCCAGAACGCCAGGGCCGCCGGGGTGCCGTAGGCGCGGTGGAGGATGTCGCGGATCGTCTCGATCAGGCTGGAGACGGTCCAGATCCCGATGATCCCGCCGACCCACAGCAGCCACCCGCTCCGTGCCCCCATCACCCCGACCGCGACCGGCTCGATCACCTTGGCGACGATCGGGGGCAGGGCGGAGAGGAAGTTGCGGAGCGAGGCAAGCTGCTGCGCTTCCTCGCCGAACAGCGTGAAGATCGCCGCGACCGTCACGAAGAACGGGAACAGCGCCAGGATCGACATATAGGCGAGGTTCCCGGCGTGGATGAAGCCGTCGTAGTAGGCCCCGGTGGCGACGCGCTTGAGCACGGTGAAGAACCGGCTGCCCGGGCCGACATGGCGCGCCGCCGCCTGTTCCAGCCCGGCGCGCCAGCGGATCGCGTGCTTGCGCCGGGCTTCGGGGGACTGATCGCCGATCTCCTGGCTCACGGCGGGAGCCGGTTCGACCCGAAGCTCGGGCTCAGACACCCAGCTTGCCGCGCAGGTCGCGGGCGTCGCGCCAGCCCTCGAGGCGCTGGGCAAGGTCGGCGTCACCCGCCGGCAGGTCGATCTCCAGGGTCACGAGCTGGTCGCCGCGGCTGCCGTCCTTGCGGGTCATGCCCTTGCCCTTGAGCCGCAGCGTCTTGCCCGAGCTGCTGCCCGGCGCGACCGTCAGCATCACCGCGCCCTCGACCGTCGGCACCTTGACCTTGCCGCCATGGACCGCCTCGTCGAGGCTGATCGGCAGGTCGAGCCGGAGGTTGTCGCCGTCGCGCTTGAAGAAGGGGTGCGGCTCGATCCCGATCGTCACGATCGCGTCGCCCGCGCCGCCGGGGCCGGCCTCGCCCTTGCCGGCAAGCCGCATCTGGGTGCCGTCCTCGACCCCGGCCGGTAGCCGCAGGTCGATCGTCTTGCCGTCCGCCAGGGTGATGCGCTGGGCAGCGAGGGTGGCGGCATCGGTCAGCGATACGCCGAGCCGGTACTGGATGTTTCCGCCGCGCGGCGCCGGGCGGCTGCGCGCGCCGCCGAAGCCCCCGAACCCGCCGCCCCGGCCGCCGAACAGCCCCTCGAAAATATCGCCGAGGTCCGCGCCGTCGCCGCTGAAGCCCTCGAAGCCGTCTGCCCGAAAGCCGCGCTGTCCGCCGCCGCCGAAGCCCCCACCGCCGAAACCGAGCGGGTTGCCGTCGATGTCGATCTCGCCGCGATCGAATTGGGCGCGCTTGTCCTTGTCGGCGAGCAGGTCGTAGGCGCGCGTCACCTCGCTGAAGCGCTCGGCCGCCTTGGGGTTGTCCTGGTTCCGGTCTGGGTGGAGTTCCTTGGCGAGCTTGCGATAGGCGGACTTGATGTCCTTCTCGCCGGCGCCGCGGGACACCCCCAGGATCGCGTAGGGATCTGCTGCCATAGCCGCCTAACTAGGTGCGCCCGGCCCGTCCGGCAAGGCGCGCTTTCCACCTTGGGCGCCGCAAGCTATGCGACAGGTCCCAGGAACTGAGTGCAGGACGCTTATTGTGGAAGCCGGCGAGGCCAGCGAAGTCATTCCCTCGGGCGATCCCCTGGCGCTGTTCGAGGCCTGGTTCGCCGAAGCGCGGGACGCCGAGCCGAACGATGCGAATGCCATGGCGCTCGCGACCGCCACGGCCGCAGGAGCGCCGTCGGTGCGGATGGTCCTGCTCAAGGGCCATGGCCCCGACGGCTTCGTGTTCTACACCAATTCGCACAGCCGCAAGGGCCGCGAACTGCTCGCCAACCCGCAGGCCGCGCTGCTGTTCCATTGGAAGTCGCTGCGCCGGCAGATCCGCATCGAGGGGCCGCTCGGGCCAGTCGACGCTGCCACCGCCGATGCCTATTTCCACAGCCGGACGCGCGATTCCCAGCTCGGCGCGGTGGCTTCGGACCAGTCTGCCCCGCTCGCCTCCCGCCAGGCCTTCCTCGATCGCTATGCCGCGGCCGAAGCGCGCTTTGCCGGCGGCGCGGTCGAGCGGCCCCCCTACTGGACCGGCTTCCGGCTGAACCCCCAGGCCATGGAATTCTGGATCGACCGCCCGCACCGCCTGCACGAACGCCGCCGCTTCGTCCGCGCCGGCAACGGCTGGACCAGCACGCTGCTCTATCCGTGAGCGCCGGGTCGGCCTCGCTCAACCGCAGCGCGGCCTTTGCCGGCATCGCGGTCGCGCTGCTGCTGGTCGGGCTCAAGGGCTATGCCGCCTGGTCTACCGGCTCGACCGCGATGCTCGGCAGCCTGGCCGATACCGCGCTCGACCTGGTCGCCAGCCTGGCGACCCTGATCGGGGTCTTGGTCGCCGCCCAGCCGAGCGACGCGAACCACCGCTTCGGCCACGGCAAGGCCGAGGCGCTGGCGGCGATGGTCCAGGTCGTCCTGATCTCGATTTCGGCGCTGGGCATCGCGGCGCGCGCCATCGGGCAATTCGCCGCCGGCGGGCGGACCGCGGCGGCGGGCGAGGGCATCGGCGTGTCGCTGATCGCCCTGGCCGCGACCCTGGGCCTGCTGGCCTGGCAGCGTCACGTGATCCGGCGCACCGGAAGCCTCGCGATCGCCACCGACCATGTGCACTACCAGTCGGACCTGGCGCTCAACATCGCGGTGATCGTGGCCCTCGCGCTCGACCAGTGGGGCGGGATCGCCGGGGCCGACCCGCTGTTCGGCCTGGCGATCGCGCTGTGGCTGGGATGGAGCGCCTGGCGGGCCTCGCAACAGGCGGTCGAGCAGTTGATGGACCGCGAATGGCCGGATGAAAAGAAGGAGCACTTCCTCGCGGTGGTCGCCCGTCATCCGGAGCTGAAGGGCGTCCACGACATGCGGACCCGCACTTCGGGCAACCGCGATTTCGTCCAGTTCCACGTCTGGGTCGACGGCGGCATGACCGTGCGCCATGCCCACCGGGTGATGGACGAGGTCGAGGCCAAGCTCGCCGCGGAGTTCCCCGATGTGGAGATCCTGATCCACCCGGATCCGGAAGGGCTGGTCGACGAAGAGGGACCCGCGGCGGAGGACGTGATGCCGCATGAGCAATCGCCGCCTCGGATGTGAGCGCGGGCGAGCGCCCTATTCGCCTGCCGGAAACACGCCGACCAGCTCGGCCAGGCGGCGGCGCAGGGGATCGCGCCGCTCGCCATCGGTCTTGCCGAGGCGGACCACGGTCAGGCGCTGGCTCGGCGAGACCAGGACATATTGGCCCAGGTGGCCGATGCAGGCGAACAGGCTGTCGGGCGCGGTGCCGGGGAACAGCACTTCATGCCCATCGGGCTGCGGCCGGTTGAGCCAGACCTGCGCCCCGTAGCCGGGGTTGCGCGGGCTCGGCGCGGTCATGAAATCGATCCAGCCGCGCGGCAGGATCTGCGCGCCGACGACCGCGCCGCCGTTCCGCAGGAATTCGCCGAACTTCGCCCAGTCGCGGGCGGTCGCATGGATCATGCTGCCGCCGATCAGCGTGCCGGCGGCGTCGAACTCGGGCTGGGCCGAGCGCATGCCGACCGGCTCGAACAGCCGGGTCCGCAGATATTCGGCCACCGCCTGCCGCCGCAATCGCGGATCGCGGCTTTCGGTGAGGGCGCCGGCGGCGGCATCGGCCAGGATCACGCTGGTCGCGCTCGAATATTCCCATTTCGCGCCCGGCTCGGCCTCGAGCGGCTGGGCTTCGGCATAGGCGGCCATGTCGTCGCGCCCGTCGAGGAACAGCATCCGCACGGTGTCGGCCTTGTAGCGCGGGTCGGCCTCCTCGCTGTGGCGCAGTCCCGAGCGCATCTGCAGCAGCTGGCGCAGGGTGATCTCGCCGCGGGCGTCGCCGGGGCGCTGCCATGTCTTGATCGGCGCGGGTTCGTCGAGCCGCAGCCGGCCGTCCGCCACGAGCAGGCCGGTCAGCGCGCCGGTGACGCATTTGCTCATCGACCAGCCGATCAGCCGGGTCTGCGCGTCGTAGCCGGGGCCATAGCGCTCGGCGACGATCCTGCCGCCGGACAGGACCAGCAGCGCGCGCGTCTCACCGATGTCCGGATCCGAGAACAGGCTGTCGACCGCGCGGGCGAGCCGGGTCCGCGAGACCCCGGGTCGCTCGACCACCGCGGCGAGCGCGGCGGGGCTTAGCGGGGGCGGACCGCTCGGTGCCTTGTCGCAGCCGCTCAGCGCCAGCAGGGGCAGGATCAGGGAGGCGGTGCGCGCCAGTCGCTCGATGCGTCTTTTGATCATGGACACCACGCGCGATCCATGCGCAAGGCTATGGCCGATGGCAACCGCAAAGCCGCCCCCGCCCCGTCAACGCTCGCGCCGGCTTCGCAAAACCGTCGCGATCCTCGGAATTCTCGCCCTCGCCCTGCTTGCCGTCTTCTGGTCGAGCCTGCGCAGCTATGCCGTGGCCGGCGCTTCGGTCGGCGCGCGGGTGGCCTGTTCGTGCCGCTATGTCGGCGGGCGCGAGCTGTCCGACTGCCGCAAGGATTTCGAGCCCGGGATGGGAATGGTCGCGCTGAGCGAGGATGCCGAGGCCAGGTCGGTCACCGCGCGGGTGCCGCTGCTGTCCAGCGAGACCGCCACTTTCCGCGAGGGCGAGGGCTGCACGCTGGAAAGATGGCCGGATTGATTCAGCCGATCGGCGCCGGCTCGGTATCCTCGATCCAGCCGCCGCCGACCACCCGGTCGCCCGCATAGATCACCGCCGCCTGGCCCGGCGCGACGCCGTATTCCGGTGCGAGGAAGCGCAGGCGGCACTCCGCGCCGTCCCCCAGCGGGCCGTCGAGCGCGACCGGCACCGGCTTCGCCAGCGAGCGGACCTTGGCGGTCAGCCCGCCCGCCGGGATCGGCCCGATCCGGCTGGTTTCACCGAGCCGCGCCGCGCCGACCGCCAGGAGCCGGCGCGGGCCGACCAGCACGCGCTTGGTCTCGGCCTCGATGCCGGTGACGTAGAGCGGCTCCGGCTGTCCGCCGATCTCCAGGCCGCGCCGCTGGCCGACGGTATAGTGGATTACCCCGCGGTGCGTGCCCAGGACCGCGCCATGCTCCGCATGGACGATCTCGCCTGGGGCTTCGGCTTCGGGCCTGACCGAGCGGACGACCTTGGCATAGTCCCCGTCGGGCACGAAGCAGATGTCCTGGCTGTCGGGCTTGGCCGCGACGCGCAGTCCCGCGGCCTCGGCCAGGGCGCGGACCTCCTGCTTGGGCAGGCCGCCGAGGGGAAAGCGCAGATAGTCGAGCTGCGCCTCGGTCGTGGCGAAGAGGAAGTAGCTCTGGTCGCGGGCCGGGTCGAGCGCCCGGTACAGCAAGGAGCCGGGCCGCTCGGGCCCGGCGGGCCCCGCGACGCGGCGGACGTAGTGCCCGGTCGCCAGGCAGTCCGCGCCCAGTTCGCGCGCCATGGCGAAGAGATCGGTGAACTTGGGCCCCATGTTGCAGCGGATGCAGGGGATCGGGGTGCGCCCGGCGAGATATTCGTCGGCGAAGCGCTCGACCACGTCCTGGCGGAACGCGCTCTCGTGATCGAAGACGTAGTGGGCGATGCCCAGGCGGTCGGCCACGGCGCGGGCATCGCGGATGTCGTCGCCGGCGCAGCAGGCGCCCTTGCGGCCGGTGGCGGCGCCGTAGTCGTAGAGCTGGAGGGTCACGCCGATCACTTCCGCTCCGCTGGCCGCGGCCAGCGCGGCGACGACCGAGCTGTCGACCCCGCCCGACATCGCGACGACGATCCGCCGCCCCTGCAGCCTCCGCTCGGGCGGCTGCCCGGGCAGCGCGCTGAGCTGGAACAGCGCGGCGGCGTCGATGGCGTCGAGGGGCAGCGTGGCGGCGGGCATCGCTCGCCCATAGAACGCCGCCGCGTGGGGCGCAAAGGTTCCGCGCGCCCGCCCGCAAAGCACGGCGGACTTCGTTAACCCCGGTCAACATCCCGTAAAGCCCGGCTTTACCTCATCTTGAGGATGGCTGGCCTATAGCCGGCTCATGGACATGGGATTCGATCACACCGCCTGGCCGCAAGGCCAGAGTCCGGGAGCCGAGGCGGGCGCCGTTAACGGACGTCTCGACTGGCACGGGCTGCGCGCGCGATTCCTCGCCGTTCGTGCCTTCCGGCAGGTCCAGTGCGATGCGAGTCAAGCGGCCGAAGAGCTTGCCGACGCAAGTTTCGACCGATCCGCCGCGCAGGCCCTGGCCACGTTCGACCATGCCTTTCACGGCATTAACCTAAATGATTCAACGGATGGCAAAGCCCTGTCCATCATAGAGGAAAGCGTCGCCGGCGCATCAAAGCGCGGTGATCGAGGGTGAATATGATTGAGAACCAAAAGATTCGACCAGCCATGGTTATCGGCCCGCTCGGTGAGCCGCTGACGGTCGATTCGCTGCCTTCGCCCGACACCACCCGGTGGGTCGTCCGCCGCAAGGCGGAAGTCGTCGCCGCCGTCAACGGCGGCCTGCTGACGATCGACGAAGTCTGCGCGCGCTATAATCTCACGCTCGAAGAATTCGCCTCGTGGCAGCGTGCCGTCGATCGTTCCGGCATGCAGGGCTTGCGCGTCACCCGGATCCAGCACTACCGCGATCTCTACGAGCGCCAGCTCAAGTACTGATTGCCCGGCGGGCGGGCGAACCGTTACACATCGCTACATACCGTCGATTGCCCTCGGGGGCAGGCAAGTCTATTGCCTGCCCCCGAGCTATATTCCGGGGGCAAAAACCGCAGGCACCGGCCGGCGGCTTGCCGCGGGTGATATACCAAGGTAATACAGCCCGGTCCGCGCTTGCGGTGGACCGAGCCAGGCGGTGACGGCGATGAACTACGATTCAAGGATCGATACGGCAGCGCAGGCCTCTGCGCCCGATCCGTTCAATCCACTCGATTCCATCGATGACGAAGAGCGCCGCGCCCGCCGCCGTACCTGGATCGTCGCGGCCGTCGCGGCCGTCGTGCTGATCGGGCTGTGGCTGTTCATGCACCGCGGCGATTCCGCGCAGGACCTCAACAAGGCCAGCGGGGCGCAGGTCCCGACGGTGACGGTGATCTCTCCGGGGCGGACCACGGTCACCGGGCGGATCACCGCGACCGGGACCCTGGCGGCGCGGCGCGAGCTGCCGGTCGGCGTCGCGGGCGAAGGCGGCCAGGTCTCGCAGGTCCTGGTCGAGCCCGGCCAGTGGGTCCGCAAGGGCCAGGTCCTCGCGGTGATCGACCGTTCGGTCCAGGTCCAGCAGCAGGCCTCGCAGTCTGCCCAGATCTCGGTCGCCCGGGCCGATGCGCAGCTCGCCCAGGCCAATCTCGACCGTGCCCAGAAGCTCGTCGCCCGGGGCTTCATCTCCAAGGCGGACATCGACCGCCTGACCGCGACCCGCGATGCCGCCACGGCGCGGGTCCGCGTGGCTGCGGCGCAGCTCGGCGAACTGAGCGCGCGCACCGCCCGCCTGGACATCGTCGCGCCCGAAGCGGGCCTGGTGCTGGAGCGCAAGGTCGAACCGGGCCAGGTGGTCTCCTCGGGCAGCGGCGTGCTGTTCCGCATGGCTCAGGGCGGCGAGATGGAAATGCTCGCCCAGCTGAGCGAAAACGACCTGGCCAAGATCGGCACCGGGATCTCGGCCGAAGTCACGCCCGTCGGCTCCACCCAGGCATTCACCGGCCAGGTCTGGCAGGTATCGCCGGTGATCGACCCGCAGACCCGCCTCGGCCGCGTCCGGATCGCCCTGTCCTACGCGCCCGAGCTGCGCCCCGGCGGCTTCGCCAATGCGGAGATCATCGCCGGAACGGTCGTCGCGCCGGTGCTCGCCGAATCCGCCGTCCTGTCCGACAACGCCGGCAGCTACGTCTACGTGGTCGGTCCCGACAACAAGGTCGCCCGCCGCGCGGTCAAGACCGGCGCGATCACCGAGAGCGGCGTGATCATCGCCGAAGGGCTGACCGGCAACGAGCGCGTGGTGCAGCGCGCCGGGGCCTTCCTCCAGGCCGGCGAAACGGTAAGGCCGAAGCTCGCGCCGAAGAAGTGAGGGCGGATTTGGCATGAACTTCCGCAACATCTCGGCCTGGTCGATCCAGCATCCGATCGTTCCGATCGTGATGTTCATCGCGCTGATCATGGCCGGGCTGGTCAGCTTCAGCCGCATGGACATCCAGCAGCAGCCGGACATCGAATTTCCGATGGTGATCGTCCAGATCAGCCAGCCCGGCGCCGCGCCGACCGAGATCGAGAACCAGATGACCCAGAAGGTCGAGGCGGCGGTCCGCTCGATCACCGGCGTCTCCTCGATCAGTTCGACCGCCTCGGAAGGGTCGAGCCAGACCCAGATCGAGTTCCAGATCGGCGAGGACATCAACCAGGCCGTCAACGAGGTGAAGAACGCGATCGACCGGATCCGCGCCGACCTGCCCGACGGCATCCTCGAGCCGCAGGTATTCAAGGCCACGACCTCATCGCAGCCGATCGCCTATTTCGCGGTCGAAACCGAGGACATGACCCTCGAGCAATTGTCCTGGTTCATCGACGACACCGTGGCCAAGCGGCTGCTGGCGATCGAGGGCATGGCCTCGGTCAGCCGGGGCGGCGGGGTCAACCGCGAGATTCTGGTCACTTTGGACCCCGCCCGGATGCAGGCGCTCGGGGTCAGCGCGGCGCAGGTCAACTCGGCGCTGCGGCAGGCGAACACCAATGCCGGCGGCGGCCGCGCCGAGATCGGCGGAACGCGGCAATCGGTTCGCGTCGTCGGCAATGCCAAGACCGCCTTCGAACTTTCCGAGACCGACATTCCGATCGGAAGCGGGCGGACGACCAAGCTGCGCGACATCGCCCAGGTCAGTGACGCCTATGGCGAGATCACTAGCAAGAGCAAGTTCGACGGCAAGGCGGTCGCGGTCTTCGGCATGACCCGCGCGCGCGGCGCGTCGGATGTCAGCGTCTACGACAACGCGATCAAGGAGATCAAGCAGCTCGAGGTCGAGAACCCCGGGGTCAAGTTCCGCCAGATCTACACCACGGTGAACTACACCAAGGACCAGTACGAGACCTCGATGGCATCGATGGTCGAAGGCGCGATCCTGGCGGTCATCGTGGTCTTCTTCTTCCTGCGCGACTGGCGGGCGACGCTGATCTCGGCGATCGCGATCCCCCTGTCGGCGATCCCGACCTTCTGGTTCATGGACCTGCTCGGCTTCACGCTGAACCAGCAATCGCTCCTGGCGCTGGGCCTGGTCGCGGGCGTCCTGGTCGATGATGCGATCGTCGAGATCGAGAACATCGTCAGGCACATGCGGATGGGCAAGACCGCCTATCAGGCATCGATCGACGCCGCGGACGAGATCGGCCTGGCGGTCGTGGCGACGACGTTCTCGATCGTCGCAGTGTTCCTGCCGGTCGGCCTGATGCCGGGCGTCGCCGGCGAGATCTTCAAGGCGTTCGGCCTTACGGTCGTCGCCTCGGTGCTGATGAGCCTGGTCGTGGCGCGGATGATCACGCCGATGGTCGCGGCCTATTTCCTGCAGGCCCACGGCCATGCCGAGCACGCCGGCGGGCCGATGATGGACCGCTACCTGCGCGTCCTGCACTGGTCGCTCGACAGTTCCAAGGCGCGGGCCTACCGGGAAGCGCGGCGCCGCCCCAACGGGCGCGTGCCGTTCCTCGCGCGCCTGGCCGCGCGCCTGCGGGATCACCGGATCTGGATGATCGGCGTGGCGGCGGGCGCGCTGGGCCTCACCGCGCTGATCGGCACGAACATGGCGATGGAGTTCTTCCCGACGCAGGACGCCGACAACACGACCGTTGTCATCGAGATGGTCCCGGGCACGACGCTGCGGCAGACCGAGGCGGTTTCGGACGAGGTCCGCGGAGTCCTCGTCGCCCATCCCGACGTCGACCACGTCTACCAGTCGATCCAGGAGAGCGGCGGCCGGCTGATGGTCATGCTGCGCAAGGACCGCAAGAAGACCAGCACGCAGATCGAGGGCGATCTGATGCCGAAATTCCAGCAGATTCCGGATGCGCGGATCACGATCCAGGCTGCCCAGGGCGGCCAGGGCGGCGGCACCGGACGGCCGATTTCGATCATGCTGTCCGGCTCGGACCCGGCGCTGCTCGAGCATACCGCGGCAACGCTGATCGAGCAGATGAAGGGTGTGAAGCAGATCGTCGCGCCGCGGATCAGCGCGGACATGCGGCGGCCCGAAGTGGTGGTGAAGCCGCGGCTCGACCTCGCCGCCAGCCTCGGCGTATCGACCCAGGCGCTCAGCCAGGCGATCCGCATCGCCACGATCGGCGAGATCGACCAGAACGCCGCGAAGTTCTCGCTGTCCGACCGCCAGATCCCGATCCGCGTCCGCCTGCCCGAGGAAGCGCGCCGCGACTTCGCCAATATCCAGAACCTGCCGGTCCCGACCACGACCGGCGGCTCGGTCCCGCTTTCGCGCGTCGCCGAGATCACTTTCGGGTCGGGCCCGACGACGATCCAGCGCTATAATCAGGCGCGGCGGATCTTTATCGGCGCCGACCTTGCGCCCGGCGTGATCAAGAGTGAGGCGACGAACGCGATCAACAAGCTGCCGATCATGGCCAACCTGCCGAAGGGCGTCAGCAACACGCCCTTCGGCCAGGATGCCTGGCAGCAGGAAATGCTGGGCAGCCTGATGGTCGCCGTGCCGACCGGGATCCTGCTGGTCCTGGCGGTGCTGGTATTGCTCTATCACCGCGTCATTTCGCCCCTCGTCAACATGGGCTCGCTGTTCCTGGCCCCGTTCGGCGGTCTGCTCGCGCTGATCCTGACCGGGCAATCGCTGTCGATGCCGGTGTTCATCGGCGTCCTCATGCTGTTCGGCATCGTCGCCAAGAACTCGATCCTGCTGATCGATTTCGCGATCGAGGAGATGGCCACGGGCAAGAGCCAGTTCGACGCGATCATCGAGGCCGGGCACAAGCGCGCCCAGCCGATCGTGATGACCACCGTGGCGATGGTCGCGGGCATGATCCCCACCGCGATCTCGATCTCGGGCGACGGTGCCTGGCGTGCGCCGATGGGCACGGTCGTGATCGGCGGCCTGTTGATGTCGACCGCGCTGACCCTGCTGATCGTGCCCGCGGCCTTCAGCCTGGCCGACGGCCTGGAGAAGCGCCTCGGGCCGTTGCTGCGCAATCTGCTGCTGACCTACAAGCCCGAGGACAGCAAGGCGGCGCGCTATCCTGACGGCGGCGAGGAACGGGATCGCCCGAGTCCCGTTCCCGCCGAGTGAACGCAGCTCCCCAACTCGAGGTGGCCACGCCCGACCGCGCGGCGCGGATGCGCCGGACCGCGACTGCGTTGCTCGTGCTGATGGCCGCGCTGTTCTTCGCTGCGCGCGAGCTTGCCAAGGTCCATCCGGCCTGGGGGTGGCTGCTCGCCTTCTCCGAGGCCGCGATGGTCGGCGGCCTGGCCGACTGGTTCGCCGTCACCGCGCTGTTCCGCCGCCCGCTCGGCCTGCCGATCCCGCACACCGCGATCATTCCCGAGAACAAGGATCGGATCGCCGATACCATGGCCTCGTTCCTGCGGTCCTATTTCCTCACTCCCCAGGTGGTGGCGCGGCGGATGCGCGGGATGAACCTGGCCGGGGCGGCGGGCTCCTTCCTGGTCGATCCCGGCTCCGGCGGCGAGGCGCGGCTGCGCCAGGGGGCGGCCGGCCTGATCGGCGACGTGCTCGAATCGCTCGATCCCGAGAAGCTCGGCGGCCTGGTGAAATCGGGGATGCGCCAGCAATTGGAGAAGCTCGACCTCGCTCCGCTGCTCGGCCAGCTGATCGAGGCGGCGATCGCCGACAAGCGGCACATGCCGGTGATCCAGGGCGTGATCCAGTGGGCGGGCGAGACGCTGGAGGCCAACGAGGACCTGGTCCGCCAGATGATCCACGACCGCGCCAACACGATCCTGCGCCTGACCGGCCTCGACGAGAAGGTCGCCAATGCGATCCTCGACGGGGTCTACAAGATGCTCGCCGAGGTGCTGATCTTTCCCGACCATCCGCTGCGCCTGCGGCTGGAGGAAGGGCTCGAGCAGCTCGCCGACAAGCTCAAGCATGATGCCGAGATGCAGGCCCAGGTCATGCGCCTCAAGGCCGAGATCCTCGCCAACCCGGCGATGCAGCGCTGGTTCGACGCGATGTGGGAGCGCCTGCGCTCGGCCATGCTCAAGGGCGTGCGCAACCCGCGGAACATGCTCTCGGGCCAGTTCGGCCAGAGCCTGGCCCAGCTCGGCCAGGCGCTCCAGAGCGATCCGCGTATCCAGCTCCAGGTCAACCGCTTCGCCCGCCGCACCCTGGCCGGCACCGCCACCCGCTACGGCGACCAGATCGTCCGGCTGGTCTCGGAGACGGTCAAGCGCTGGGACGCCCATACCGTGACCGACCGGGTCGAGGCCGCGGTGGGCCGGGACCTGCAGTTCATCCGCATCAACGGCACCGTGGTGGGCGGCCTGGTCGGCCTGGCGCTGCACGCGGTGGACAGGGTTCTCTGAAGCTCAAACGAAAAGGGCGGCCGCTATGGGCCGCCCTTCGTTGTTCGTGCCCGGCAAGGCTCAGAGCTTGCTCGTCAGCTCCGGCACCGCCGTGAACAGGTCCGCGACCAGGCCGATGTCGGCGACCTGGAAGATCGGGGCGTCCTCGTCCTTGTTGATCGCGATGATCGTCTTGGAGTCCTTCATGCCCGCGAGGTGCTGGATCGCGCCCGAGATGCCGACCGCGATGTAGACTTCGGGGGCGACGATCTTGCCGGTCTGGCCGACCTGGTAGTCGTTGGGGACATAGCCCGCGTCGACCGCGGCGCGCGATGCACCAACTGCGGCCTTGAGCTTGTCGGCGAGCGGGAAGATCGTGGCCTCGAAGGTCGGCCCGTCCTTCAGCGCGCGGCCGCCCGAGACGATCACCTTGGCGCTGGTCAGCTCGGGGCGCTCGCTCTTGGCGATCTCGGCGCCGACGAAGCTGGAGAGACCGGCGTCACCCGCGCCCGAGACGGCCTCGACCGTGCCCGAACCGCCCTCGGTGGCGGCCTTGGCGAAGGCCGTGCCGCGCACGGTGATGACGAGCTTGGGGTCCGAGCTCTCGACCGTGGCGATGGCGTTGCCGGCATAGGTCGGGCGGGTGAAGGTCTTGGGGCCTTCGACCGAGAGGATGTCCGAGACCTGCGCGACGTCGAGCAGCGCGGCGACGCGCGGCGCGATGTTCTTGCCGTTCGAGGTGGCCGGGGCGACGAAGGCATCGTGATGGCCCATCAGCTCGACCACCAGCGGCGCGACGTTCTCGGCCAGCGCGTGCTCGTAGGCGGCGTTGTCGGCGAGGTGGACCTTGCCGACGCCGGCGATTCTAGCGGCCTGATCGGCCACGGCGGCGCAGCCCGAGCCGGCGACCAGGAGATGCACTTCACCGAGCTGCGAGGCGGCGGTGACGGCGGCGAGGGTAGCGTCCTTGACGCTAGCGTTGTCGTGTTCGACCCAAACGAGAGTTTTCATCTGGAATTCCTTTTATCCCATCCCGTTCGCATCGAGCGAAGTCGAGATGCCTCGCGCCCGTGTCTCGACTTCGCTCGACACGAACGGAGGTGGGTGCAAATCAGGCTACGCCCAGTTCCTTGAGCTTGGCGACGAGGCCGTCGACGTCGGCGACCTTGATGCCGGCCGAACGGACCGGCGGCTCGGCGACCTTGAGCGTCTTGAGGCGCGGCGCGGTGTCGACGCCGTAGTCGGCCGGGGCCTTGGTGGCGAGCGGCTTGGACTTCGCCTTCATGATGTTCGGCAGCGAGGCGTAGCGCGGCTCGTTGAGGCGCAGGTCGGTGGTGACGATCGCCGGAAGCGAGAGCTTCACGGTCTCGAGGCCGCCGTCGACCTCGCGGGTCACGGTGACCGAGTCACCCTCGACCGAGACGGCCGAGGCGAAGGTGCCCTGCGGGCGGCCGAGCAGCGCGGCGAGCATCTGGCCGGTCTGGTTGGAATCGTCGTCGATCGCCTGCTTGCCGAGAATGACCAGGCCGGGCTGTTCCTCGTCGGTGATCGCCTTGAGGATCTTGGCGACGGCAAGCGGCTCGACCTCGTCGTCGGTCTGGACCAGGATCGCGCGGTCGGCGCCCATGGCCAGCGCGGTGCGCAGGGTTTCCTGGGCCTTTTGCGGGCCGACGGAAACCGCGACGATCTCGGTCGCCACGCCCTTTTCCTTGAGGCGGATGGCTTCCTCGACGGCGATCTCGTCGAAGGGGTTCATGCTCATCTTGACGTTGGCGAGGTCCACGCCGGTGCCGTCGGTCTTCACCCGCGGCTTCACATTGTAGTCGATCACCCGCTTGACGGGCACGATGATTTTCATGCGCGAGGTCCTTCTCTGCAGAGCTCGGGATTTAGCCGGACGATCAACACCGGAATCGCCGGACGCCATTGCGGCGATTGCCCGCGAGGTCAAGCCCCGCGTACTCCCCTCCCGCCTGCGGGAGGGGCCGGGGGTGGGCCTGTAACTTGCAACGCGGTGCTGGGAGCAGACTCACCCACCCCTAACCCCTCCCGCAGGCGGGAGGGGAACTGAGGCTCAAGCCGCCTTCTTCACCTCGGCGACGATCTTGCGCGCCGCGTCGCCCAGGTCGCTGGCCGAGACGATCGGCAGGCCCGAGCCTTCGAGGATCTGCTTGCCGAGGTCGACGTTGGTGCCCTCCAGGCGCACGACCAGCGGCACGGAGAGGTTCACGCCCTTGGCCGCGGCGACGATGCCCTCGGCGATGGTGTCGCACTTCATGATCCCGCCGAAGATGTTGACGAGGATGCCTTTCACCGCGGGATCGGAAAGGATGATCTTGAAGGCCGCGGTGACCTTCTCGGTCGTGGCGCCGCCGCCGACGTCGAGGAAGTTGGCGGGGAACATGCCGTTGAGCTTGATGATGTCCATCGTCGCCATGGCCAGGCCCGCGCCGTTGACCATGCAGCCGATGTCGCCGTCGAGCTTGATGTAGGCGAGGTCGTACTTGCTGGCCTCGACCTCGGCCGGGTCTTCCTCGGTCTCGTCGCGCAGCGCGGCCACGTCGGGATGGCGGAAGATCGCGTTCGAATCGAAGCTGACCTTGGCGTCCAACACCAGGATCTTGCCGTCCGTGGTCTCGATCAGCGGGTTGATCTCGAGCATCGACATGTCGGTGCTGGTGAAGGCGTCGTAGAGCTGCGCGGCGACCTTCTGGGCCTGCTTGTTGAGGTCGCCCTTCAGCTTGAGCGCGAAGGCGACGGCGCGGCCGTGGTGCGGCTGGAAGCCTTCGGCCGGGTCGATCACGATGGTCTGGATCTTCTCGGGCGTGTCGTGGGCGACCGCCTCGATGTCCATGCCGCCCTCGGTCGAGACGATCATCGCGATCCGGCCCGTGGCGCGGTCGACCAGCATCGAGAGGTAGTATTCCTTGGCGATGTCGGCGCCGTCGGTCACGTAGAGGCGATTGACCTGCTTGCCGGCCTCGCCGGTCTGGACCGTGACGAGGGTGTTGCCGAGCATCTCGGTCGCGTTGGCCTTGACCTCGTCGAGGGTCTTGGACAGGCGGACGCCGCCCTTGGCCTCGGCCCCCAGTTCCTTGAACTTGCCCTTGCCGCGGCCGCCGGCGTGGATCTGCGCCTTCACGACATAGAGCGGCCCGGGCAGCTTCTTCGCGCCTTCGACCGCCTCGTCGACGGTGAGCGCGGCGTAGCCCGCGGGAATCGCGACGCCGAACTTCGCGAGCAGTTCCTTGGCCTGGTATTCGTGAACGTTCATGAGCGCGGCTTCCTATGACGATCCGGGGAGGAATGGGCGGATTTGTGCGCCGCCGCATAAGCACAGTCTCGCCGCCTTGAAAAGGCCCGGAAGGCGCGCCAAGTTTCGCACCGCATGATCGATCGCGACCGTCTGGAAAATATCGTTCGCACGGCCGGGGACATGGCGTTCGGCACCTGGCCCGGGGCCGGGCACGCGCTGGAGACTTGGGAGAAGGGGCCGGGCAATCCGGTCTGCGCGGCGGACCTCGCGATCGACGCCTTCCTGCGCCGCGAGCTGACCGCGCTGCTGCCCGCCGCGGGCTGGCTGTCCGAGGAGACCGCCGATGCGCCCGAACGGCTGAATGGCGGCCTCATCTGGCTGGTCGACCCGATCGACGGGACCCGCGACTTCATCCGCGGCCGCACCGGCTGGGCGGTGTCGGTCGCCCTGATCAGCGCGGGACGGCCGCTGTTCGGCATGCTCGCCGCGCCGGCGCGGGGCGAGTTCTGGCACGGCGAATCCGGCCAGGGCTCCTGGCGCAACGGCGAGCGGCTGGCCGCCAGCACCCGCCTGGAGCTGCCCGGCGCGCGCGTGCCGGCCGACAGCCTGGCCGAACCCGACAAGGACCTGGTCCTGGTCGACAAGCCCAATTCGATCGCCCTGCGCATCGCCATGGTCGCCGCCGACCAGGCGGACCTCCTCGCCACGCTGCGCTGGGGCTTCGAATGGGACATCGGCGCCGCGGCCCTGATCGCGCGCGAAGCCGGCGCGGCGGTGACCGACGCCTTCGGCGCGCCGCTCAACTACAACAAGCGCGATCCCCGCGCCTTCGGCGTGCTGGTCACGGCCCCGGCGATCCACGCGGCGGCGGTCGAGCGGCTGTCGGAGCGGGCGCGCAAGCTGGCGGGGCAATGATCTTGCACGAAGCCACGAAGGCACGAAGGAGGTTGCGCCTCGCCGAAGGCGCCGATCGTCACCTCGGCATCTGAATTGGTGAGGGGCTTCGCCATTTGCGGAATGTCTTCGTGGCTTCGTGGCTTCGTGCGGGACAATCCTTCTTCGCCCGCCCTTCGCCTCGGCCACAATATCTGCTAGCCCACGCCCGTGACACCTTATCCCTGGTTCGATGTCCTGGCGATCGCCGGACTGATCCTCATCAACGGCCTGTTCTCGATGTCCGAGCTGGCGATCGTCTCGGCGCGCCCGGCGCGGCTCAAGGTCGCGGCCGAGAACGGCAGCAGCGGGGCGCGGGTCGCGCTGGAGCTGGCCGAGGAGCCGGGCAAGTTCCTCTCGACCGTGCAGATCGGCATCACCCTGGTCGGGATCATCGCCGGCGCCTATTCGGGATCGAGCCTGGGCGGGCCGACCGGGGAGCGGCTCGCGGCGCTGGGCGTGCCGGCGCGGTTCGCCGATGACGCCGGCTTCGCGCTGGTCATCGCGGTCACGACCTACGGCAGCCTGGTGGTGGGCGAGCTGGTTCCCAAGCAACTGGCCTTGCGCGCCGCCGAGCCGATCGCGATCGTCGCGGCGCGCCCGATGGCCCTGCTGGCCAGGGTCGCCGCGCCGCTGGTCTGGCTGCTGCGGACCTCGTCGGACGGGCTGCTGCGCCTGATCGGCCTGCGCCAGCAGAACGCTTCGGAAGTCACCGCCGACGAAATCCACCTGATGTTCGCCGAAGCGACGCGCTCGGGCGTGATCGAGGAGGACGAGCGCCAGATCATGAGCGGGATCATGCGCCTGGCCGAGCGCCCGGTGCGCGAGCTGATGACCCCGCGGACCGAGCTCGACCTGGTCGATCGCGCGGCCACCGAGGCCGAGGTCCGCGCGGCGATCAAGGCCAGCCCGCATTCGCTGCTGCCGGTCACCGAAGGCTCGCCCGACAATATCGTCGGCGTGCTCAAGGCGCGCGAGGTGCTGGGGTGCCTGCTCGCGGGCAACAAGATCGACGTCGGCGCGCTGATGCGCAAGGCCGAGGTGATCCCCGACCAGCTCGACGCGATGGATGCCCTGAAGCTGCTCCAGCAGTCGGACGTGGCCATGGCCATGGTCCACGACGAATACGGCCACCTGGAAGGCATCGTCACCCCGGCCGACCTCTTGACCGCGATTGTCGGCAACTTCGTCAGCCATCTCGACGAGGGCGACGAGCCGATGATCGTCGAGCGTCACGACGGCTCGCTGCTGATCGCCGGCAGCCTGCCCGCCGATGCCCTGGCCGGGCAGCTCGGCATCGAGCTGCCCGACGACCGCGACTATGCGACGGCGGCGGGCTTCGCCCTGTCGGTGCTCAAGCGGCTGCCGGGCGAGGGCGAATGGTTCGTCGAGCAGAACTGGCGCTTCGAGGTCGTCGACATGGACGGCCGCAAGATCGACAAGCTGCTGGTCAGCAAGATCCGCAAGCCCAAGCGGGACGAGGCCGAAGAAGAGTAGAGGGGTTTTTGGGGCGCCCGCAGGCGCCCCAATGAATTGCAGCTTATGCCCCGGTAGTGGTCGTCTGCGCCTCGCGCCCGTCGCCCTGGGGCGCGGAGAGGATGTCGCGCGTCACCGTGCCCTTGGCGACGGTGTTGGTCTGGGGATCGCCCACGGTCGAGCGGATCGAGGGCGCGGCGCTGCCGGCGCGGCTCAGCGTGTTGTTCTCTACGTCCGAGCGCGCCTGCGGGCCGCCGAACAGGGCTTCCAGCGTCTGGGTCTGGACGTTGCTCTCGGCCGGGCGCGGGGCGCCGGGCTGGGGCGGCTGGAGCGAGAAGTCGGGCGGGACCACCAGCGGCGCCTGGCGCTGCACGGCGAACTCGTCGGGCCGGGCGCGGTTGAACAGGCCGCCGCCGCTGCCGCAGCCGGCCAGCGTGCCGGCAAGGGCGGTCAGGAGAACGAGGGTGGTCTTGCGCATGGTATCAGCTCTCCGAGGCAGGCTGTGTGGTTTCAGCTTGGGCCGCTTCCGGTTCGGGCTTTTCGCGCGAAAGGAACGAACGGGCAAGGATAATCAGGACGCCGATGGTGATGGCCGCATCGGCGAGGTTGAAGATGAGGAAGGGACGCCAGTTCCCGAAGTGCAGGTCGGCATAGTCGACCACATAGCCCACGGTCGAACGATCGACGATATTGCCGAGCGCGCCGCCCAGGACCAGGGCCAGGGCCACGATGTCGCCGAGCAGCTTTTCGCGCAGCATCCACACCGTGACGAAGACCGCGATCGCTGCGGTGACGCCGACCAGGATCCAGCGCCCGGTGTTCGATTCGGCGGTGAACAGGCCCAGGCTGACCCCGTAGTTCTCGGTCCAGGTCAGGTTGAAGAACGGGAGCAGCTCGATCTGGCGGATGTCCTGCAACTGCAGCGGGCCGACCATCAGCCACTTGATGAGCTGGTCGATCACGAAGATCAGCGCCGCGATGCCGAGGCCGAGGATGTGCTTGCGCTGGAAGGTCACGCCTGCGGCTCCAGCGCGCCGACCACCTCGTCGCAGCGCGCGCAGAGCTCGCCGTCGGCCTGGACCTCGGGCAGGTGCCGCCAGCAGCGGCCGCATTTGTGCTGATCGGTGCGGGAGACGCTCACGCCGTCGCCTTGGCCGCGGGTCACTGTCGCGGTGATGAACAGCTCGGCGAGATCGCCTTCGGGCGCCGCGGCGGGGACGGCGACTTCGGCTTCGAGGCCCGAGCCGAGCACCTTCTCGCGGCGCAGCGGCTCGATGGCCTCCAGCACCTGCGCGCGGAGCGCCCGCAGGTCGCCCCAGGTCGCCGCCAGGTCGCCGCTGGTCGCCGGAATTTCCGGCCATTCGAGCAGGTGCACCGACCCGCCGTCCGGATAGCGCGTGCCCCAGACCTCCTCGCTGGTGAACACCAGCACCGGCGCGGCGTAGCGGACCAGGGCCTGGAACAGCGTGTCGAGCACGGTGCGGTAGGCCCGGCGCTTCGGATCGCCCGGCGCATCGCAGTAGAGCGAATCCTTGCGAATATCGAAGAAGAAGGCCGAGAGGTCCTCGTTGCAGAAGTCGGTCAGGGCGCGGACGTAGGTGTTGAAGTCGAAGTCCGCGACCGCTTGCTTGAGCGTCGCGTCGAGCCTGGCCAGCAAGGCCAGGACATAGCGCTCCAGCTCCGGCATGGCCTCGGGCGCGACTTTCTCGGCATCCGAGAACCCGTCCAGCGCCCCCAGCAGATAACGGAACGTATTCCGTAGCTTACGGTACTGGTCGGCGACGCCTTTCAGGATCTCGTCGCCGATGCGGTGGTCCTCGGTATAGTCCACCGACAGCGCCCAGAGCCGGATGATGTCGGCCCCGTTGCTCTCCATCACCTTGAGCGGGTCGATCGTGTTGCCGAGCGACTTGGACATCTTCATGCCCTTCTGATCCATGGTGAACCCATGGGTCAGCACCGCCCTGTAGGGCGCGCGGCCGCGGGTGCCGCAGCTTTCGAGCAGCGAGGACTGGAACCAGCCGCGGTGCTGGTCGCTGCCTTCGAGGTAGAGATCGGCCGGCCAGGTCAGGTCGGGCCAGCGCCCGCTCTCCAGGGTGAAGACGTGGGTGCAGCCCGAATCGAACCAGACGTCGAGGATGTCGGTGACCCGCTCGTAGTCCTCGGCCTTGTATTCGCTGCCGAGATATTCCTGCGCCCGCGCATCGGACCAGGCGTCGACGCCCTGCTCCTTCACCGCCGCGACGATCCGCGCATTGACCGCGGCGTCGTAGAGGTACTGGCCGGACTTGCGCTCGACGAACAGCGTGATCGGCACGCCCCAGGCGCGCTGGCGCGAGAGCACCCAGTCGGGCCGCCCCTCGACCATCGCGCGGATGCGGTTCTCGCCCTTGGCGGGGAGCCAGCGGGTGTCGGAGATGGCGTTCAGCGCCAGCTCGCGCAGGGTGGTGCCCGGCGTCTCGACTTCGCTCGACACGAACGGCTGTTTTTTTGACTCTTCACTTAGCCCGTTCGTGTCGAGCGAAGTCGAGACACCAGGCGCCTTGTCCATCGGCACGAACCACTGCGGGGTGCAGCGGAAGATCACCTTGGCCTTGGAGCGCCAGGAGTGCGGGTAGGAATGCTTGTAGTCGGCCGAGGCGGCAAGCAGGCCGCCCGCCTCGCGCAGGTCGGCGCAGATCGGCCCGTCCGGCGCGTTGAACTTGGGGTTGATGACCGATCCCTGGCCGCCGAGCCAGGCCCAGTCGGCACGGTACTTGCCGTCGCCCTCGACCGCGAAGACCGGATCGATGCCATGGGCCTTACACAGCAGGAAGTCGTCCTCGCCGTGGTCGGGGGCCATGTGGACCAGGCCCGTACCGCTCTCGGTGGTGACGAAGTCGCCGGGCAGGAACGGGCGGGGCCTGGCGAAGAAGCCGCCGAGGTGGTGCATCGGGTGACGCGCCACGGTGCCGGCTAGGTCGGAGCCTTTGAACTCGCGATAATCTCCAAAGCCTTCGTCCGCGAATGGCCAGTCAACTATCGGAACGCCAGCCGTGATCGTGGCTGCTGTCACGCGCGTCAGAAATTGCTGCTCAAGTGATTTCGCAACCAGGACTGGTTTGTTTAGCCATCCAAGCCCACGCTTTGCCAACTCATCTGCCGCAACAGGATTGCGAGAGTCGTCGATGATCTTGAAAACGCGGTACTCGACCTCTGGCCCATAAGCGATCGCCTGGTTCGTCGGGATCGTCCAGGGCGTGGTCGTCCAGATCACCGCGTGGGCGCCGACCAGCTCGGGGATCGGGCTCTCGGTGATCTCGAAGGCCACGTCGATCTGGGTCGAGACGATGTCCTCGTACTCGACCTCGGCCTCGGCCAGGGCGGTCTTCTCGACCGGGGACCACATCACCGGCTTGGCGCCGCGATACAGTTGCCCGCTTTCCGCGAACTTCAGCAGTTCGGCAACGATCGTCGCCTCGGCCTGGAAGTCCATCGTCAGGTAGGGATTGTCCCAATCCCCGTTGATACCCAGGCGCTTCAGTTGCTCGCGCTGCACGTTGACCCAGTTCTGGGCATAGGCGCGGCATTCGGCGCGGAATTCGACCGGGTCGACGTCGTCCTTGTTCAGCTTCTTCTTGCGATATTGCTCCTCGACCTTCCATTCGATCGGCAGGCCGTGGCAGTCCCAGCCGGGGACATAGGGCGCGTCCTTGCCCAGCAGGCTCTGGGTGCGGACCACCATGTCCTTGAGGATGTGGTTGAGCGCGTGGCCGATGTGCATGTCGCCGTTGGCGTAGGGCGGGCCGTCATGCAGGATGAACTTCTCGCGGCCCTTCCGCGCCTCGCGGAGCTGCCGGTAGAGGTCCTCGCCCTGCCAGCGCGCGAGAATGCCCGGCTCCTTTTGCGGGAGGCCGGCCTTCATCGGAAAATCGGTCTTCGGCAGGAAGACGGTCGATCGGTAATCGCGCTGTTCGGTCATATCGCGCGGGCCTTAGCGATAGCGGCGGTGGTGCGCAATTTTTGGATCGCACAAAGCCACCAAGCCACGAAGATGTCGCGCTGGCGGCAACGCCGCCCTGCAATCTCATTGTGAAGCGTCTGGATGATTCACGAGGCCCGCGGCCCAGCATTACATCTTAGTGGCTTGGTGGCTTTGTGCGAGATTATTCTAGCGCTGTAGCTCCGCCAAGAGCCGCCGCGCCTCGTCGCAGTCCCGCTCCATCTGCGCGGTCAGCGCGTCAAGGGAATCGAACTTCGCCTCGGGCCGGAGGAAGTGATGGAGCGCGACCTCGATCTCCTGGCCGTAGAGGTCGCCCGAGAAGTCGAAGAAATAGGGCTCGAGCAGTTCCTTGGGCGGATCGAAGCTGGGGCGGATGCCGAGGTTGGCGGCGCCGTTCACCACGCGGCCATCGGGCAGGCGCCCGGTGACCGCATAGATCCCGTAGCGCGGGCGCAGGTACTGGCCCATGTCGAGATTGGCGGTGGGATAGCCGATCGTCCGCCCCAGCTTGTCGCCGTGCTGGACGAGCCCGCGAATCGCGAAAGGCCGGGTCAGCAGCCTGGCGGCGGCCGCGCAGTCGCCGGCCTTGAGCGCCTCGCGGATGCGGCTGGAGGAGATCGGCCCCACCTCGTCATGCACCGCCGCGACGCGGCGCGAGCCGATCCCGCAACTGTCGCGCAGCGCGGCGATCACCTCGGGATTGCCGCCCCGAGCCCGCCCGAAGGTGAAATCCTCGCCCGTGACGACGCCCGCGGCGCCGAGATGGCGGCCGAGCAGCTCGGTAATGAAGTCCTCCGCGACGATCGAGGCGAAGTCGGCGTCGAAATGGAACACCAGCATCGCATCCGCCCCGGCCTGGGCGAACAGCTCTTCCCGCTGGTCGAGCGAGGTCAGGCGAAACGGCGGGGTTTCGGGGCGAAAGAAGCGGACCGGGTGCGGATCGAAGGTCGCGACCACCGCCGGGCGGCCCTCGTCCCGCGCCCAGCCCAGGGCCTCGCCGACGACCGCCTGGTGGCCCTGGTGGAACCCGTCGAAATTGCCCAGCGCCAGGATCGCGCCGCGCAGGGCCTCCGGAATCGGTTCGCGGTGGTCGAGGCGAATCATCTTGGCCCGCCTATAGGTCGCGCTGGAGGGTCACGAAAGCGAAGGCGGGGCGACCATCTTGCGCTTCATGTTCCTCGCGGAAGGCCTCGCGCCAGCCTTCTCCCAGCGGCGGCATGTGGGTGTCGCCCGGGATCTCGGCATGGATCTCGGTCAGCTCGATGCGGTGCGCGCGGGGCAGGGCCTGGGCATAGATCTCCGCCCCGCCGAACACCACGATGTGCGGGGCGTTGGCGAGTTGCAGCGCCTCGTCGAGCGAGTGTGCGACCTCGGCCCCTTCGGCGCTCCAGCCGGCATCGCGCGTGATCACGATGTGGCGGCGGCCGGGGAGCACACCGGGCAGCGATTCGAAGGTCTTGCGGCCCATGACCAGCGGCTTGCCCATGGTCAGCGACTTGAGCCGGCGGAAGTCCGCGGGGATGTGCCAGGGCATCTTGCCGCCTGCGCCGATCACTCCGTTCGCGGCGACCGCGACGACCAGGAACAGCTCGGGCTCGGTCATGCCAAGGCGAGCCGCGTGACGTGGCCCATCTTGCGTCCCGGGCGGCTCTCGCCCTTGCCGTAGAGGTGGAGGTGATTGGCCGGATCGGTGAGGATCGTGGACCAGTCGTCGACCTCCGCGCCGATCAGGTTGCGCATCTCGACCGCCTGCGCGGCGAGCGCGGTGTCGCCCAGCGGCAGGCCGAGGATCGCGCGGACGTGGTTCTCGAACTGGCTGGTGACCGCGCCCTCGATCGTCCAGTGGCCCGAGTTGTGGACCCTGGGGGCGATCTCGTTGAACAGCGGGCCTTCCGCGGTGGCGAAGAACTCGCAGGTCAGCACCCCGACATAGCCCAATGCCTCGGCAACCCTGGCCGCCAGCTCGCGCGCCTTGGGGACCTGCGCCTGGATCGCCGGGGAGGCGGGCACGGTCGAGCGGGCGAGGATGCCGTCCGCGTGGACGTTCTCGGCGCTGTCCCAATAGCGCACCTCGCCGTCGGCGCCGCGGACCAGGATGACGGAGAACTCGCCGGTGAAGGTCACGAAGCCTTCGTAGATCAGCGGGACGCCCGGCAATTCGAGGCCGTCCGCGTCGGCGGGCGTCATGATGCGCCACTGGCCCTTGCCGTCATAGCCGTCGCGGCGGGTCTTGAGGATGCCCGGCGTGCCGATCTCGGTGATCGCCGCGGCGAGGCCTTCCGGCGAATCGACCCGCGCGAAGGGCGCGGTCCGGCCGCCCAGTCGATTGACGAAGGCCTTCTCGCTCAGCCGGTCCTGCGCCGTCTCCAGCGCGCGCCAGTGCGGCACGGTCGCGTGGTCGAGCGCGGCGAGCGGCGCGACGGGGACGTTCTCGAACTCGTAGGTCACCACCGCGCAGGAGCGGGCGAATTCGGCCAGGGCGGTGGCATCGACCCACTCCGCCCGGGTGAACTCGGCGCTGACCTCGGCGGCCACGCTCTCGGCCTCGGGCGCGTAGACGTGGCAGCGATAGCCCAATTGCGCCGCGGCGACCGCGAGCATCCGGCCGAGCTGGCCGCCGCCGAGGATGCCGATGGTGGAGCCGGGACTAATCATTTCCTTCCCAACCAAAACCGTCCGTCCTGAGCTTGTCGAAGGACTGTTCTTTTCTTTCAGCGCCGCGCCCGAAGAAAAAGCGGTCCTTCGACAAGCTCAGGACGGACGGGGATAGGGAGGGCTCTGTTTCGAACTTCACGAAGGCCTTTCCGCTACGCTCTCGGTCTGCGCCGCGCGGTAGGCCTTGAGCCGCTCGGCCAGGGCCGGATCGGTGGTGGCGAGGATCGCCGCGGCCAGCAGCCCGGCATTGGTCGCCCCGGCCTCGCCGATCGCCAGGGTGCCGACGGGAATGCCCGCGGGCATCTGGACGATCGAGAGCAGGCTGTCCTGCCCCGACAGCGCCTTCGACTGCACCGGCACGCCCAGCACCGGCAGGTGCGTCATGCTCGCGACCATGCCCGGCAGGTGCGCCGCGCCGCCCGCCCCGGCGATGATCACCTTGAAGCCCTCGGCGTCCGCGCCCTTGGCGAACTTGACCAGCCGGTCGGGGGTGCGGTGGGCCGAGACGATCCGCACGTCGGCTTCGACGCCCAGCCTGTCCAGCGCCTCGGCGGCCTTGCTCATGGTCGGCCAGTCCGACTGGCTGCCCATCACGATTGCGACTGGTGCCCCCATGGTCCTTACCGCTCCGAGAGGTAGTAGCGCTCCAGCGCCTTGAGGTCGGCGTCGAGCTCGTAGACGATCGGCTGGCCGGTCGGGATCTCCAGCTCGGTGATCTCGTCGTCCGGGATGTTCGAGAGGTGCTTGACCAGGGCGCGCAAGGAATTGCCGTGGGCGGCGATCAGCACGGTCTCGCCCTTGGCCAGCTCGGGCGCGATGGCGCTCTCGTAATAGGGCAGGACGCGGGCGATCGTGTCCTTGAGGCTCTCGGTATCGGGGATCGCGATCCCGGCGTAGCGGGCGTCCTTGCCGAGATCGAACTCGCTGCCGGCATCGAGGCTGGGCGGCGGAATGTCGAAGCTGCGGCGCCAGATCTTCACCTGGGCGTCGCCGTGCCTGGCCGCGGTCTCGGCCTTGTCGAGCCCGGTCAGGCCGCCGTAGTGCCGCTCGTTGAGCCGCCAGTCCTTGGTCTCGGGAATCCACAGCCGCCCGGCGGCTTCCAGCGCGAAATGGAGCGTGCGGATCGCGCGGGTCTGGAACGAGGTGAAGGCGACCGTCGGCAGCAGGCCCTTGGCGGCCAGCAGCCCGCCGGCGGCGCGGGCCTCGGCCTCGCCCTTTTCGGTCAGGTCGACGTCCCACCAGCCGGTGAAGCGGTTTTCCAGGTTCCACTGGCTCTGGCCGTGGCGGACGAGGATCAGGCGAGGCAAGGCAGGCTCCCGTTTATTGGAGCGCCGGCCCTAGCGGCTGGGCGGGGGTTTGGAAAGGTCCGGCGATGCGCCGGGCCGTTCCGGTTCCGGAGCGCGCAGTTCGCGGGCCTGATCCTTGCGCCGCCGCAGGTTTTCACGCAGCTTGGCGGCAAGGCGCTCTTCGCGGGTGGACTTCGGTTCGCTCATCGTCCGGGTTTGTGGCGGTACATCGTCCAAGTCTCAACCCCTGCTTGACATTCCCACGACCCGCCGCCAAAGCCCGCGCCTGCCCGGCCCCCAAGGGGTTCGGGCCGCTTGGAATGGTGTGCTGCTGTAGCTCAGTGGTAGAGCGCATCCTTGGTAAGGCTGAGGTCGGGAGTTCAATCCTCCCCAGCAGCACCATTCCTTCTTTCGCCGACAGCGTCGTTTCTCCTGCGGCCGCGCCCTCCGGCCAGAGCGCGTGGTGTGGCAGCAAAGCTACATGCTTGTGTAATGCGGCAAGGGTGGCGAATTTCTACAAGTAATGAATTCCCGGACTGCTTAGCGCCGGCTGTGCAGTTCGTGACCGGCATTTAAGGAATTCAAGATGAAGCGTTCGTTTATTGTACTCGCGGCCCTGTTCTGCGGCAGCGCGCCCGCGATGGCCGCGGATGACGGTGACCTTGCCGGCTTCTACGCCGGCCTGCAGGGTGGCTACAGCTGGGGTGACGCGCCGCAGCCCTATGGCAATCCCGCCAGCACGACGACCTTCCCGTACTATCAGGCTGGCGCGCAGCAATCCGGCGGCACGGTGGGGATCTACACCGGCTACAACCTCCAGCGCGGCCCGCTCCTCCTCGGCCTCGAAGGCGACATCAACCTCGACCGCGCGGACGGCAACGATGGTCGCTCGGGCGGGGACGTCAACGGCGTGAAGCACCGCTGGAGCGCCAACATTCGCGGCCGCGTCGGTTACGTCGTGGGTGGCGGCACCGCCGTCTATGCGGCCGGGGGCGTGGCCTTCCTCAACGCCAAGGCGACGAACCTCAGCAGAACCCCGGCGGAGGAAATCGACACCAGCTGGACCGGCTGGACCCTGGGCGCCGGCGTCGAGCATGCCTTCAGCCGTCGTATCTCGGCGCGCATCGAATACCGCTACGCCGACTATGGCGATCGGGTCGCCCGCTTCACGACCAGCGGCTATGCCGAACTGATCAATCCCAAGATCAACACGGTCCAGGCCGGCGTCGCCTACCGCTTCTGAACCGCACCGGGAGGGGGCCATCGGGTTCCCTCCCGGTTTTACGCTACGGAAATCGCGTCGCTGCGGAAAATTCCGGCTTGGGAACCGCGGCTATCCGGGGTTAGACAGCGTTCATGGCTGATCCGACCGCGCTTCCCCAACTTCCCCTGCTGCGCCAGCAGTCGCTTGGCGTGATGCTGCGCCGTTCGGCGCTGCGCCACAAGGACCGCGTCGCGATCATCTGCGGCGCGACGACCTGGACCTATGCCGAGCTCGACGCGCTGGCCGACCGGATCGGTAACGGCCTGCGCGCCCAGGGGATCGGCAAGGGCGACCGCGTGGCGATCATCGCCCGCAACAGCCATGCCTTCATGGCCGTCAGGTTCGGCGTCGCGCGAATCGGGGCGGTCCTGGTGCCGATCAACTTCATGCTCAGCGTCGAGGACACGCGCTATATCCTCGATCATTCGGGCGCGGCGATGCTGCTGCTCGATGCGACGACGCTGCAGGTGGGCCTGGAAGCCTGGGGCGGGCCGGCGGACGCCGTCTACGGCCTGCCGGGCGAGCAGGCGCCGCCGCCCGAGGGGATCGCGAGCTGGGATGCGCTGATCGGCGCCGAAGGCTGGGCCGAGGACCCGGCCGACGCCGAGGACCTGCTCCAGATCATCTACACCAGCGGCACCGAGAGCCGGCCCAAGGGCGCGATGCTCACCCATTCGGCAGTGCTCTGGCAGTATCAAAGCTGCGTGATCGACGGCGAATGGGATGCAGGCACGGTCGCGCTCCACGCCCTGCCGCTGTACCACTGCGCCCAGCTCGACGCGATGATCGGGCCGGGGCTGCAGGTCGGCTGCCGCAACGTGATCACCGGGGCGCCGAGCCCGGACAATCTCATTCCCTTGTTGGCCGCCCACAAGGTCAATTCGTTCTTCGCCCCGCCGACGGTGTGGATCTCGCTGCTGCGCTCGCCGCTGTTCGACACCCACGATCTGTCGAACCTGGCCAAGGCCTATTACGGCGCCTCGATCATGCCGGGCGAGGTGCTGCGCGAGATCCGCGAGCGGATTCCGGGACTGCGCCTGTGGAACATGTACGGCCAGACCGAGATCGCGCCGGTCGCCTGCTGCCTGTTCCCCGAGGAGCACGATGCGCGGCCCAATTCCTGCGGGCGGCCGGTGCTGCACGTCTCGACCCGGGTGGTCGACGACGACATGAACGACGTCGCGCCGGGCGAGGTCGGCGAAGTGGTCCACCGCTCGCCCCACCTGATGACCGGCTACTGGCGCGACGAGGAGAAGACCGCCGCGGCCTTCGCCGGCGGCTGGTTCCATTCGGGCGACCTCGCGACGATCGATGCCGAGGGCTACATCACCATCGTCGACCGCAAGAAGGACATGATCAAGTCGGGCGGCGAGAACGTCTCCTCGCGCGAGGTCGAGGAGGCGATCTACCTCCATCCCGGCGTCGCCGAGACCGCGGTGATCGGCACGCCCGATCCGGTCTGGGTCGAGGCGGTGACCGCGATCGTCGTGCCGCGGGACGGCCAGTCGCTGTGCCCCGACGAGCTGATCGCCCACTGCAAGGCGCGGCTCTCCGGCTTCAAGGTGCCCAAGCGGGTGATCGTGGTCGACGGGCTGCCGCGCAACGCCAGCGGCAAGATCCTCAAGCGCGAACTGCGCGAATTGGCCTGACGCGGGCTGACGCGCGCGAACCATAGAGCGCCACGGAACTTGTTCAAGCCGGCAAAGTTCATTCAAAAGCACGGAAAACCGTGGCTTTCGCGCAGCGGAATGATTAGCTTGGCGGCAGCATCCAGATAGGATGAGTCGGGAAAGGATACCCATGGCCACTCGAACTGACTCCACGTCGGCGAATTCCCCGCAAGGTGAGGCCGGCACCATCCAAGAGGGCATGTTCAACGGCGTGCCCGGCGCCGAGGCCCTGTTCGGGGCCGACGGGCCGTTTGCCGCGATGTTCAAGCCCGACATGATCGGGGCGATGATGCAGCACGGCATGGATTTCTACCGCCAGCTGTTCGAGATCGCCTCGGGCTCCTCGTCGATCGCCCCCGATCCGCGCGACTGGCGCTTCCAGGACGAGGCCTGGAAGACCAACCCGTTCTACAGCAGGCTCGCCCAGGCCTATCTCGCCATGACCCAGGCGGTCGAGGCGATGATCCCCGACGATCTCGAAGGCGACGCCAAGGCCCGGGCCGAGCTGGCGGCCTCGATCGTCACCTCCTCATTCTCGCCGACCAACACCCTGCTGGGCAATCCGGCGGCGATGAGCCGGGCGATCGAGACCAAGGGCGCGAGCCTCGCCAAGGGCTTCCGCAACATGGTCGACGACTGGATCAACAACGGCGGCATGCCCAACCAGGTCGACGATTCGAATTTCGAGGTCGGCCGCAACATGGCGGTGACCCCGGGCAAGGTCGTCCGCCGCACCGAGATGTACGAGCTGATCCAGTACGCGCCGACCACCGACAAGGTGCACCCGATCCCGGTGCTGGTGATCCCGCCGCAGATCGGCCGCTACTATTTCACCGACCTCGCCCCGCAGCGCTCGTTCCAGGAATACGGGGTCAGCCAGGGCCTGCAGCACTTCGTGATCTCGTGGCGCAATCCCTCGACCGACCAGCGCCACTGGAGCCTGGAAACCTATGCCGGGGCCGCGCTGGAAGCGATGGAGACCGTCGCCGAGATCACCGGGCAGGAGAAGGTCAACGTCGTCGCCTTCTGCGCGGGGGGCATCCTCTCCTCGATCGTGCTCGGCCACCTCGCGGCCAAGGGCAGGGACCTCGTCAACAGCTTTGCCTTGTGCGTGACCATGCTCAACTTCGAGAACGATGCCTCGATCGGCAGCTTCCGCCTGCCCGCGGTGCTGTCGGTCGCCCAGGCGCAATCGAAGATGAAGGGCATTCTCGGCGGGCAGGACCTCTCCAAGGTCTTCGCCTGGCTGCGGCCCAACGACCTCGTCTGGAACTACTGGGTCAACAACTACCTGATGGGCGATACGCCCGCCGCCTTCGACATCCTGGCCTGGAACAAGGACAGCACCAACATGGCGGGCCAGCTCCACGCCGACTTCCTGACGCTGTTCAAGGAGAACAGCCTGATCAGGCAGGGCGAATACGTCGCGCTGGGCACGCCGATCGACCTCTCCAAGATCAAGTGCGACAGCTTCGTCGTCGGCGCGGTGACCGATCACATCACCCCGTGGAAGGCCTGTTACCAGGCCTGCACCTATCTCGGCGGGGACAGCATCTTCGCCCTGTCCAACGGCGGGCACGTCGCCGCCCTGGTCAATCCGCCGGGCAATCCCAAGGCCTATCACATCGTCGGCCCGGCGACCGCCCCCGATGCCGATACCTGGCAGGAGACTGGGGTCAAGACGCCGGGCTCGTGGTGGGAAGGCTGGGCCAAGTGGTGCGGGGAGCGCAGCGGCAAGAAGGTCCCGGCGCCGAAGAAGCTCGGCTCGAAGGCTTACCCCGCCGGAATCGCCGCGCCCGGGGAATATGTCGTTCAGTAGCGGCCTTCGCCTTGTTGCAATCGTTATCGGATATAGCTTGACTATCACGGATGTCAGTTGCAGCCTTGTTGCACTGCGGAATCTTTCCGTGGCCATGGGCGTAAGATCCGAAAGGCCGGGACTTTGATCTATCAAGCGTATGAAGCCGTCCGTAAAAGCACTCGTCCGATGGCCAAGCTGCTGGACGTCTGTCACGATATCGCGCGCAACGAATACAATCCGATGCGCAACACCTATCTCAACCGCGCCTTCGCGACGGCCTGCGAAGTGCCGCTGCGCGGGCTCAGCGACTATGACAAGCAGCCCTATGCGGTGCGCGGCGTTTCGGGCGGCAAGGAAAAGATCCTCGAGGAGAAGCTGGTCCACCGCCTGCCCTTCGCGGACCTGCTGAACTTCAAGGTCGATGGCGCCGAGGACAAGCCCAAGGTGCTGATCGCCGCGGCGCTTTCCGGCCATCACGCCACGCTGCTGCAGGATACCATCCGCGGGTTCGCGCGCGATTTCGATCCCTACATCACCGACTGGAAGGACGCCCGCGAGGTTCCGCTGGGGGACGGCGACTTCGGGCTCGACGATTACATCGCCTACCTGATCAAGTTCATCGAGGTGCTGGGCCCCGGCACCCACCTCGTCGCCACCTGCCAGGCCGCGCCGCCGGCGATGGTCGCCGCGGCGGTGCTGGCCCGGCGCAATCCCGAGCTCGTGCCCGCCAGCCTCACCCTGATGGCCGGCCCGGTCGATACCCGGGTCAACCCGGTGATCATCAACAAGGTCACCAACGTGGTCCCGCTCGAACTGATGCGGAAGACCAATATCCACAAGATCCCCAAGGGCTTCCCCGGCAGCGGGCGCCGCGTCTATCCGGGCTTCTACCAGCTCTCGGGCTTCATCATGATGAACCCGGTGCCGCACGTGAAGAAGTACTGGCAGTTCGTGAAGGACTCGGTGAAGGGCGACGAGGTCTCGACCGATTTCTTCCGCAACTTCTACAACGAGTATCTCGCCGTCCTCGACATGACCGAGAGCTTCTACATGGAATCCTTGAAGAAGATTTTCTTCGAGCACCATATCCCCAAGGGCGAGATGACCTTCCGGGGCGAGCCGGTGGATTTCACGGCGATCAAGGACATGGCCTTGCTGACCGTCGAAGGCGGCAACGACGGCTTCTGCCCGCCGGGCCAGACCGAGGCCGCGCAGGGCATCATGTCGGGCATTCCGGAAGACAAGCGCGGGCACTACATCCAGGAAGGCGTCGGCCACTACGGCGTATTCTCGGGCTCGCGCTTCCAGAACGAGATCTATCCGGTGATCCGCGACTTCATCGCCAAGACCGAGACCGCGCTCGACTATCCGCGCGCGCATGTCGGCAAGGCGACGGCTTAGGACCAATCGCTTGCCTGGAAGCCGCTCGGGGGGAGTGGCCGGTGCCGGACCTGAAACAGTCTAGGCACGTCGTGCGGGCTTGACGCGTCCGGCATAAAGCCGGCAGTGTTTGGGGCAGACGCACATTTTTTCTGCTGGAGACTGACATGAAGCGGATGATCCTGGCCCTGAGCATGGCAGCCGTCGCTGTCCCCGTTACCGCAGTGGTTCCGGGCGGTTCGAGCACGGCCGAGGCGAAATCGCGCCACGGCAGCCGGGTTACCTACGTCAACTGCCGCAAGTCCCCCGGCACGACCGGCCTGATCGTCGGCGGGGTCGCCGGCGCGGTGGTCGGCGGCAAGGTCATCGGCGGGGGCATCGTCGGCCCGGCGATCGGCGCCGTCGGCGGCGCCTTGGGCGGCCGGGCGATCGACCGGGCCTCGACCCGGCACAAGCGCTGCCGCGCCGTCAGGCGCTGATCTTACGCAGCATCGCCGGCCTCTTGCCTTCGCGCTGAGTGCGGCGATTCACGCAGCGGCGCTCGCCGTGCTGCTGCTGTGGCATCTCGCGCCCAGCCCGCAGGACCTGCGCACGGCCCTGACCGTGGTCGACCTGCCCGACCAGGCCCCGCCGGAAGAACGCAAGCCGCCCCCGCCCCCGCCTCCCCAGCCAGCCCCCAAGCGGGGCTCGCCCAAGCGCGGCGAGCAGGGGGCGCCCGGCAAGCAGGCCGAAGCGGCGCCGCTCGCGGCCGCGATCCCGATCGAACTGCCCAAATATGTTCCCGCGCCGATCCCCGGGACCGGACTGGAGGCAAGCGCGGGTGCGGCCGCCGCGGGGAGCGGCTCCGGCGCGGGCGGGACGGGCAGCGGCAGTGGCGGCGGGGGCAACGGCAACGGTGGCGGGCTGTATCCGAAGCCCGCGGTCGATGCGCAAGTCATCCGGGGCAGCTTCAAGAAATCGGACTATCCCAGGGAACTGCGCGAGCAGGGTCCCAAGGGCACGACCTGGGCCGAAGTGACCGTCGGCACCAACGGCCGCGTCACCTCGTGCCGGGTCAGCCGCCAGAGCGGCATTCCGCAGTTCGACGCGAAGACCTGCCAAATCCTGCTTGAGCGGTTCCGTTACCGCCCCGCGCGCGATGCCGCGGGCCGGGCGGTCGAGGCGGCGGATTCCTTCAGCGTCGATTGGGACTACATCGATCTGAACGACGAATAGGCGAGATAAACCGAGAATAACGCGCCAGGCCGTTGCCGTTCGTTGATGAGCCGAACCGCTCTTAATCAAAAATTAACCAAACAAGTCGCAGATTTCCTCCATTCTATTTGAGGGAAGGAAGACCCCATGAAGAAAATGATGCTCACGCTCGGCGCCGCGGCTTCGGCCCTGACGCTGACCATGGCCCAGCCCGCGCTGGCCGATGAGGCCCCGCGCCACAGCGGCAAGGTGACCTACACCGAATGCCGCAAGTCGTCGGGCACGACCGGCCTTGCCGTCGGCGGCGTCGCCGGCGCGCTGATCGGCGGCGGGATCTTCGGGGGCCTGCTCGGGCCGCTGCTCGGCGGTGTCGGCGGCGCTTTCGCCGGCCGCGCGATCGACCGCGATTCGACCAAGGCCAAGCGCTGCCGCGCGATCCGCGAGGAAGAGACCCGCACCTACGAGCAGACCTACGAGACCACCCGGCCGAACGACCGCTACAACGGCGTCCGCGAGGAAGACCGCGACCTGGTCCAGCCGGAGCGCCGCCCCGAGTACAACTGATTCAGGGTGATTCGGGGTTTTCCGCTGCCTCTGCCAGGCCGGAAAGCCTCTGGTTCCTGCGCCCCTCCCGTTCACCGCAGGTGAACGGGAGGGGGAGGGGCCTATTGCTTGCGGATCGACGAAATTCGTTGCCCGCTTTCCATCTGGCTCATCACCGCCTCGATCGCGGTCAGGTCGCCCCAGGGGGCGAACAGCGTGCCGATCGGCCGGTCGTCGCGATTTTCGATCTTCGCACCGGTCTCCAGGTCTCCAGCATCGCGTCCGGGCCGAGGTTCAGCCTTTCACCGGAATGTCGTAGTCCTCGATGTAGCTCTTGAACCGTTCGCGCACGCCTTCCTTCGACAGGCCGTATTCGGCCAGGTCATAGGCGTGCTTGCCGTGCTTGCCCTTCTGGTTGGCGGCCATGTAGCCCTCCATCGCGGCCTGGGCCGCGGGCGTGTATTCGTCGCCGAAGCGGTCGTAGATCTTGCGCACCGTGCCGAGCGGGTCGCTCATCATCTCGGTGTACTGGACGTCGTGGATCGCGTTCGCTCCGTGCTTGGCCTTGAAGGCATCGGCGCGGGCAACCATGGTCTTGAGGGTGTCCATGAAGCTTTCGCCGATGCCCTTCAGGTCGATCTCGTCGCTGTAGATGGCGCGGACATATTTGATCAGGCTGCAGATCGAGCCGACCACCTCGGCCGGGTCGCGGTGGGTCATCACCAGGCGCGCATCGGGATAGGTCTCGGTCAGGGCATCGAGATAGAGCGGGTGCCAGGGGTTCTTCAGTGTCCACTGCCCGCCGGTGTGCTGCTGCAACACCTGCAAGGTGCGCTTGTGGTGGCGGAAGGCCGGCCGGTAGTCCGCTTCGTGCATGAACCACTGGCGGTAGCTGGGGATGTCGGCCTGCGATTCGAAGACCTGCGAGCAGAAGCTCGGGGTCATCAGGAACTGGCACTCGGTCGGGCTGTCGGCCTCCTCGAAGTGGATCGCGGCGATGTGCGGCATGTATTGCAGCGCGATCTTGGTCTTGGCATCCATCGCCTCGAAGCGCGGGCCGGCGTGGAGCTCTTCCGGCGTGGCCGGGGGCGTCGGCTCCTGGATCTCCCAGCGCAGGAACGAGCGCCGGGCGGGGTCGGAGGCGAGCAGGTTGATCGCCAGGGTCGTGCCGGTGCGCGGCAGGCCGAAGACGAACAGCGGTTTTTCCACGGGCACGTCGAGCAGCTCGGGATGGTCCTTGAGCCAGCCCTCGATCCGCATCCGGGTCGCCATGTAGCTGACGAGGTCGCCGTGGGCCATCTGCGAGCCGCGCTCGGTGAACCGGGCTTCGGATGCGTAGGAGTCGAGCAGGCGCTGCAGCCCGTCGAGGCACGAGGGATCGCCGATGTCGGACAGGCCGGTCTGCGCGCTGGCAGCGGCGATCACCTGTTCCACCGTCATGGCGTTGCTGGTCATGTCTGGCTCTCCCGAATGTCTTGCGCGTTTGCTGGGCAAGTCCCTGGCGCGGCGCTCGCGCTTCCGTCAACGTGAAACTGCATCGCGCGGGCGGAGTCCGAAAATTGGGATTGGCGAAGCGGCGGCTCGCGCGCCATAACGCGGCCGGATTCCGACGAACCGGAATCGAATGGAGGGAGACCGCATGCAATGGCCTGGAAATCGGCAGTCCGCCTGTTCGCCGCCTGGCTGCTTGCGCTGATGGCCGCTCCCGCCCAGGCCGCCGCGCCGGCGCCGACGCTCGCCTATGCCTTCTCCATGCGGATCGAGCTCCTCCCGCCGATCGAGCAGGGCGAGGTCGACGGCGCGCGCCAGCGGTTCATTCCGATCACCGGCGGCGCGATCACCGGCCCCCGGCTGACCGGCACGGTCCTGCCCGGCGGCGGGGACTGGCAGCAGATCCATCCCGGCGGCCTCGCCGTGGTCCATGCCAGGTATCATCTGAAGGCCGCCGACGGCACGGTCATCGCGATCGACAACCAGGGCGTCCGGGTCGCCAGCGCCGAAGTGACCGAGCAGCTCGCCAAGGGCGTCGATGTCGATCCCGCCGCCTACTATTTCCGCACCACCCCGGTCTTCGCGGTCGCCGAGGGGCCGCACGCCTGGCTGCGCCGTTCCACCTTCGTCGCCCGCGGCATCCGCCGCCCCGATCACGTGATGATCGACGTTTACATCGTGGAGTAATCGGCATGGACCTGTCCCGGGCGAGCCACGCTTTCATTACCGGGGGCGCCAGCGCCAGCACCAGCACCAGCACCAGCGGCAGTGGCAGCGGGCCCGGCATCGCCGAGGCCCTTGCGGCGCGGGGCCTCAAGGTCACGGTGGCCGACATCGATCGCGAGGCGCTGAAGGCCGTCGTGGCCGCCGAGGGCGCCAACAGTTCCGAGGGCTGGCGCGGCCGGCACCTCGACGCCCGCCCGGGCATCGCTGAAGATGCGCCCTATATCCTGGCCCATCCCGGCGTCCGGGCGAGCATGGCCCAGCGCCCGGCGGGGCTGAAGGCGGCCAGCGACCTGCGCGAAACGGAGACGGCATGATGAGCACCCACCTGCCCGAAGGCTATGCCGCGCTCGAGCCCTTCGTGGCCAAGTGGGCGGTCGGCGGCATGAACGCGCGCGCCCTGGCCCGCGGCGACAGCACCGCCGATGAGCGCCAGGCGTTCTACGATGCCGCCAGGGACCTGATCGGCCCGGCGCTCGACAGCCTCGACGCCAAGCCGCTCGATGCCCTGGACGAGCGGGAGCAATGCCTGCTGCGGCTGGCGCTGAGCTTCGCTCACGTGGCCCTGGCGGTCGAGATCCAGGGGCCGGATGAGGGCAAGCATGCCGAACTGCGCTCCCACATGCCGATCACGCGCAATCCCGCGGACATCTACGGCTGAGCTCGTTCAGGCTGTCCGGTCGACGATCGCCTGGACCGCGGCGGCGAACCAGCCGGTGACATGCCGGCGCTCGTCCGCCGACATGCCCTGCAGGGGCAATTGCCGCGCATAGGTGACCAGCCCCGTGGCGAGCATGGCGATCTCCAGCGCCCGCGCGCGCCCATCGGCACCGCCGAGCCACTGCGCGAGCGGGCCGATGCTGCGCTCCTCCATCACCTTGGCCGCGATGCCGGCGGCTTCCGCATCGCCCGAGGCCAGCGCGATCATCAGCGGCGGGCGGATGGTGTTGGCGGGATCGAGCAGCGAGGCGGCGAGCCCTTCGCCGAACCGCTCGCGCGGGCGGGCCAGGACCGAATCGACCGGCACCGCCGCGATCAGCGCGGCTTCGAACAGCCCCGCCTTGGAGCCGAAATAGCGCAGCAACAGGGTCGAGCTCGTCCCCGCCAGCTTGGCGATGTCGCGGATGCCCGTGTGCGAATAGCCGGTCTCGGAGAAGGCGCGCTGCGCGGCGTCGAGGATCCGCGCGCGGCTGGCCTCGGCGTCGCGCTTGCGGGGAAGGGCGGAAGTCATGGCCGGCAGGCTAGAGTCTATTCCGCTTATGTGGAAGCGGCACCGGCCCTGGTTGACAGCAGGGCAAGGGTACGACAAGTTATCAGTTGATAACATATGGAGGATGCGCATGGCGACGTTTGTTCTGGTTCACGGCGGCGGGCATGGCGGATGGTGCTATCAACTCGTCACGCGGCGGCTCCAGGCCGCCGGGCACCTGGTCTACGCCCCTTCGCTGCCGGGCATGGCCGAACATGTCCACGAACTGCATCCCGGCATCGACCTCGACGCCCATGTCGACGACATCGCCAACCTGCTGTTCTACGAAGACCTGCGCGATGCGATCCTGGTGGGGCACTCCTACGGCGGGATGGTCATCACCGGGGCGGCGGACCGCGCGCCGGACCGGGTGGGCCACCGGGTCTACCTCGACGCCGCCTATCCCTTCGACGGCGAATCGCTGCACGATCATGCCTATGATTCGATCGAGCCCCAGCGCCAGGGGCTCTATGTCGAGAACGGGGTCGAGCTCGTGATGAAGCCGCAGCCGGCCTATGCCGGGTTCTTCGGTATCCACGACCCGCAACTCGCGGAATGGGCCAGCGCGCGGTTCACCCCGCAGCCCTGGGCGACCTTCGCGCAGAAGCTGGTGCTGCGTAACGAAGCGGCGATGCGGGCGATTCCCGAATCCCATCTCGTCTGCACCTCGACCCTGGCGACGCGCGGGCTGGTGCCCGGGCGCACGCTCGATGTTCTGAAAGAGCGCTCGCAAGGGCGGTTCTGGGATGTCGATACCGGCCACGACCTGATGATCACCGAGCCGGAATGGGTCGCCGAAAAGCTGATGCTGATCGCCCAGTCGTGATCAGCTCGGCCGATCCCGGCCCGCTCAGGTGACCAGCGCCGCCTCGATCGCCATATTGCGCGACAACCAATTAAATAACGGCAATTAACGGCGTATGCTTTCCTTGTTCGGCACCCGTTCGGGCGGGCCGAGCAACGCCGGCTCGAAGATCAGGGCGCAAATCAAGGTCCAGATCAGCGAGATCATCAGGATCAGCCCCATGCTCGCCGTCCCGGGGTGATCGGAGATCCACAGCGCGCCGAACGCGCTGCCCGTCGCCAGGGCGCTGAACATGATGGCGCGGGCCAGGCTGGTCTGGAGCAGGTCGCCGGTTCCCCCGCGCCAGGCCATGACGAAGTAGATGTGGAATGCCACGCCGACGCCGAACAGCAGCGGGAAGGCGATGATGTTGGCGAAGTTCAACGGCTGGCCGATCACCACGCAGCTCCCCAGGGTCAGGAAGCCCGAAAGGACGACCGGAGCGAGCGTGAAGGCCACCTCGCGCACCGAACGCAGCACCGCGAAGAGCAGGAGGCTGACCAGGATCAGCGCGATCACTCCCGCCTCGATGAAGGCGCGGCTGACCGTCCAGGCGGCCTCCTGGGTCGAGACCGGCATGCCCACGGCCTCGGGCGCGACCTTGCGGACGGCCTGGGTGAAGCGCTCGATCACCGCATTGTCGGTGCTCTTGCCCGCGGGCATCGCCTGGACCATCGCCCGCCCGTCGGCGGTCAGCCAATCCCTGGTGATCTCTGGCGGCAGGTTCGCGCGGGTCACTTCGCTCGGTTGCAGCGACAGGCGGATCTGGTCGAGCGTGATGCCGAGCGGTTCGGTCAGCACCGCGCCGGCCTTCGCCCGCGCCTCCGGGCCGGCCTGGGCCAGCCTGGCGAAGGTCGCGGCCAGCTTGCCCGCCGCCGCGCCGAGCGGCCCCGGCCGGGCCGTCTCGAGCCGGCGCAGTTCGCCCGTGGCCTTGGTCAGCGCGGCGACGGTCGCGGCGTCGTCGGCCGGAGGGGCGAGGTCGAAGGGATTGATCGCGGGGTCGAGCAGCAGCGCGGCGTCCTGGATCAGCGCGAGCTTGGCCGGCTGGTCCTCGGGCACGAAACTGTCGACGGTGATGGCATCGCGCACCTCGGGCAGCTTGCCGAGCTTGTCGGCCAGTGCATGCGCCGCGCCGATGTTGGGGGCGAGCACGCTCAGCCCATTGGGCGAACGGTCGGGATCCTTGAGCAGGTCGGCCAGTTGGCGCATCGCCGGAGTTCCCGGATTGCGCAGGTTGAGCGGGTTGAAGTCGAACTTCACCAGCGGCAGCGAGGCGATCGAGGCGATCATCGCGATCACGAAGGACCACAGCACGGCCTTGCGGTTGCGCTCGAGCCAGCGGTCGACCGGGGCGGCGGCGGCGAAGCCGACCTGGCGGGTCGGCACGCCCGGCTTCAGCAGGACGAGCATTGCAGGCAGCAGCGTGACGTTGAGGAGGAGCGCGATGATCATGCCCAGGCCGGCGATAACGCCGAGTTCGGCGACGCCGATGTAGTCGGTCGGCAGGAAGGCGGCGAGCGCCAGGACGATCGCCCCCGCCGCCAGCAGGATCGAGGCCCCCACCGCGTCCGCGGCGCGCTCCAGCGCCTCGACCAGCCCGGCTCCCGCCCGGCGCTCCTCGTTGAAGCGCACCGAGACCTGGATCCCGAAATCGACCCCGAGCCCGACATAGAGCGGGATGAACGCGACCGAGATCAGGTTGAGCCGCCCGACCGCGAGCAGCCCGACCGCGGTGGTGATGATGACCCCCGCGACGATCGTCACGAAGATCGCGGCCACCGTCTTGGCAGAGCGGGTCGCGAACCACAGCGTCAGCAGCATCGCGGCGGCCATGATGACCCCGATCGGGCCCATCGAATCCGCGATCGTGCCGAATTCCTCGTCGGCCAGGGGAATCTCCCCGGTGATCCCGATGCGCACCCCGTGGGCCTCGTCGAGCCCGAGTTCCCTGGCCTTGATGTTGATCGCGTCGAACGAATCCTCGCCCGGCTTGAGCGAATTGTAGTTGAGCACCGGATAGGCCTGCAGCAGCGTCCGCGTCGGCGGAACCAGCGCGCCCTTGCCGGCGAACAACTGCTGCCACGAGAAATAGGCCGGCTGCCCCGCGAGCGAGGCCGACACCGCCTCGTCGAGCTTGGTCAGCGGCAGCGCGAGGTCGGCGGCGGCCTTGTTGTCGGGCTCGTCGGCGGCGCCGCCTGCCGCGGTGGCGATCGAATTGGCGACGCCGTGCAGGCTGGGGTCGAAAGCCAGGCCGCCGAGCAGCGGCTGCGCGTCGATCAGCTTGGCCGTCGTCGCCTTCACGTCTTCGACCGAGGAGAACAGCAGGCCGTGGCGCGCGAAGTACTCGTTGCCGTCGGGGCGCACCACCGAGGAGAAGTGCCGCTTGTCCTCGTTCAGCGCCGCGGCGAGCTTGGCCGCCGCGCCGGCGGCGAGCTCGGGGGTCTTGCCGTCGACCACCACCGTGATCGCGTCGATCAGCTTGGGAAAGGCGTTGGAGACCTTGTCCTCGTTCTGCCGCCAGGCTGTCTTGCCCGAGATCAGTTCGCCGGTGTCGGTCGTCATCTCGAAATGGGTCGCGGCGTAGAACAGCGAGGCGAGCGTGAGGAGCAGCGCCGCGCCCATGGCGGCGAGCGGCTTGCGGGCCGAAAACGAGATCGTGCGCTTGAGGCGGGTCGTGATCATTCTGCGAGGATTAGAGGGCCTGGCGCCAAAAGTAAAAGTCGCGCCGGGCCGGCGATTCACGGCCTTTGCCCCGGCCTTCGGCTTTGCCCGTATCAATTCGCGCCTCGCGGCTGTAGAGAGCCGCGCGAACACGGACAACTTGGGTCGAGACGTGCTGCTGACTGTCATCTGGTGGATCGCCGCGGCGCTGACCGCGGCCTCGGTCGCCTATCTCCTGCTGGCGATCCTCGCGGTGGCAACCTTCCGCGGCCGCGGCGGACCGGGCTGGGCGACCCCGCCCAGGGTCACCCTGCTCAAGCCGATGTACCGCACCGAGGAATATCTCGAGCAGGCGGTCGTCACGGCCTTCGAGCAGCAGGTGAACTGCCCGATCCGCTACGTCTTCGGGGTGCACTCCGAAGACGATCCGGCGCTGGGCCTCGTCAAGCGGATCGCGGCGCGCTACCCGCAGGCCGAGGCGCATTTCATCGTCGACGGGTGCAAGCACGGGATCAGCCCCAAGGTCAACAACCTGGTCAACATGGCCGAAGGCGCGGGCCTGTCCGAAGTCGTCGTGCTGTCCGACAGCGACACGGTGCTCGAACCGGGCGAGCTTCAGGCGGCGATCGACGCGCTGTCGGCGCCCGGGGTCGGGGTGGTCTCGGCGCTGTACCGCGCGCGGCCGGGCGTGGTGAGCGACCGCCCGCGCTCGTTCGGGGCCTGGTTCATCGACTACTGGTTCCTGCCGATGGCGGCGCTCCATGCCCGGCTCGCTCCACTGGCCGTGACCTATGCGCCGCTCGTCGCGATCCGCCAGGACGTGCTCGAAAAGATCGGCGGCCTGCGCGCGCTCGCCGACGAGTTCGCCGACGACAACGCCATGGGCCGCCTGGTGCGCGAGGCGGGCTACGACGTGACCTTCGTGCCCAAGGTCACCGAGACCCTGGCCAACGATCCCTCCTACGGCGAGCTTTTCATCCATGAGCTGCGCTGGTCGCGCACGGTGCGCGGGATCGATCCGCTGGGCTTCTTCGCCTCGGTCGTGACCCATGCCGGGCCGCTGCCGCTGCTCCTCCTGCTGCGGCCGAACTGGTGGACGCTCGGCGCGGTGCTGCTGCCGATCGCGCTGCGCTGGCTGCTTTCGCTGCTGGTCGTGCGTCGGCTGGGCCGCGCTCCCGGCATGCTGGTGCCGGGGCCCTTTGCGCTGTGGCTGCGCGACATCTTCACCTTCGCGGTCTGGGCCGCGGCCTGTTTCGTCCGCAAGGTCGACTGGCGCGGACAGACCATCGCCCTATCGGGTCATCAGGCATCCGGAGCGAAGAGCTGACCCGGCGGCTGATCGTTACCGCCGATGATTTCGGCCTGTCGGTCGAGGTCAACGAAGCGGTCGAGCAGGCCCACCGCGAGGGCATCCTGACCTGCGCCAGCCTGATGGTGACCGGCCCGGCGTTCGCGGACGCGCTGCGCCGGGCGCGGCGGCTGCCCGAACTGGGCGTGGGCCTGCACCTGGCGCTCTACGACGCGCCCGCCGCCCATCCGGTCCCCTCGCGGATTGCGCCCGACGGACGGACGCTCGGCATGGATTCGACCGGGACGGGAATCGCCATGATGCTCTCGGCCCGGGTCCGCGCCGCGGCGCGGGCCGAGATCGCCGCGCAGTTCGAAGCCTATCGCAAGACCGGCCTCGCGCTCGGCCATCTCGACGGCCACTGGCATTGCCACCAGCACCCTGCGATCCTCGCCCTGGCGATCGCCGCCGGCAAGCCGTTGGGCCTGAAGGCGGTGCGCGTGCCCTATGAGCCCTACGGCTTCTCGCGCCGCGTCGCCGGCGGCGGGGCGCAGCCGGGCCGGCTCGCCCATGTGCTGGGCCACTATCCGTTGGCGCTCGCGATGCGCCGCCGGCTGCGCGCGGCGGGCCTGCGCCGCAACGACAGCTTCTTCGGCAAGAACGATGCCGGCGCGGTGAGCGAGGAGATGTTGCGGCGCATGATCGAAGCCTTGCCCGCCGGCGTGACGGAAGCCGGGTTGCATCCGGCAACCGGGCACTGGCCCGAGCCGCACAATCTTCCTGCCGACTGGCGCCCCGCCGCCGAGCTCGCCGCCCTGACCAGCCCCGCGCTGCGCGAGGCGCTGGCGGCGAACGGGGTCCGGCTATGCCGCTGGGCGGACCTGCCGTGAGCATCGTCGCCAGAGGCCATTGGCGCACGACCGCGATCACGCTGATCGTGCTCTTCGCGCTGCTCGCCGCGGGGATGGCCTCGGGCGGATTGCGCGACGTGATCGACGAGGCTTCGGAACGGATCACCGTGCTCTCGGTCGCGGCGACCCTGCCGGCGCAGATCCTGGCGATCCTGCTGTGCACCGCCGCGCTGTGGGTGCTGCGGCCGGGGCCGGGCTTCTGGGCCTGCCTCAATTCGCGGCTGCTGCGCGATGCGGGCGACAACCTGCTGGTGTTCCTGCCCGGCCTGGGCGAGGTGATCGGAGCGCGGGCACTGGTGCTCTCGGGCGGGCGCACCCGCGCCGCGGTGACCGCCAGCGCGCTCGACAAGTTCGCCGAGACCGTCGCCCAGGTGCCCTATATCATCTTCGCCGCGGTGATCGTGCTGCAAGGCTGGCGGCAGGACTGGAACCAGGTGATGCCGAGCGTGGCGACGATCGGCGCCGTGGTCGGCGGGCTCGTCGTGCTGGCCTTCGTGCTGTGGCTGGTCGCCCAGGCCCGCGACGGCATGATCGGGCACTTCTCTACCTGGCTCCGCGGCCATGCGGTGCTGCTGGTGACGGAGATGAAGGCCCAGAAGGCCGGCCTGCCCGCCAGCCTGGCGCTCCATTTCGTCGCCTGGATCATGGGCGGGGTGCAGATCTGGATGGCCGGGCAGGCGCTCGGTTTCGAGATCGATCTCTATGAAGGCATCGCGCTGGAAAGCGCCGCCTATGCCGGGCGCGCGATCCTGTTCTTCATTCCCGCCGGGCTGGTCACGCAGGAAGCGGGGCTGGTGGCAGCCGGGCTGGTGCTCGGCCTCGCCCCGGCAGAGGCCCTGGCGATCGCCCTGGTCCTGCGCCTGCGTGACGTGGTGCTGGGCCTGCCGCTGCTGGCCTGGCCGCTCCACGAATACCGCCATGCGCGCCGGGCGCGCAAACGGGTCACGGAGCCGGTGTAGCGCTTTCGGGAACGGGCGCTTCGGGCGTTGCGCCGGCTGGATCGGTCAGCGGATCGTCGAGCGGGCTGGCGGGGGGCATACTGTTTCCGAAGTCGCCCGGGTTCCTGCCATCCGGCGCCTTGAGGTTGTGGATCTGGCCCTGGCGATCCTGCAGCCAGGTCGTGCGGAACGTGGCGTAGGGATCGATCGAATCGTCGAGCAGGGCCTTCAGCTCCTGGTCGTTGTTGGCCCGCTCGTCGAGGCCGCTGAGATAGCCCAGGACCGGGCCGCGGCCGTCGCGGAAGATCGGATTGTCGAACAGCGGAATTAAGCCCTGTGCCCGGTCGACCTGGTCGAGCAGCGTCGTTGGGCCCAGGATGGGCAGATAGATGTAAGGCCCCAGCTTCAGCCCGTAGAAGCCCAGCGTGTTGGAAAAGCTGTTGCTGTGGTGCTGGATGTTGAACTTCTTTTCCTTGGCCACGTCGAACAGCCCGCCGATCCCGAGCAGCGTGTTCAGCAGGAACCGGCCGAGCGACCGGGCCGCGCGCTTCGGTTTCAGTTGCAGCAGGTCGTTGATGATGATGAACGGGCCGCCCCAGTTGGACAGCACGTTGCGCATGCCGTCGCGCACCGGCTTGGGGGTCACTTTCTGGAAGCCGAGCGACAGCGGCCGCAGCACGGCCTTGTCGAGCGCCATCGAGACCGAGAAGCTGATCCGGTTGAAGCCTTCGAGCGGATCGTTGGCCGGCTTCAGCTGCTGGGTGAGTTCGTCTTCGAGCGGATCCATGCCGGTGCTCTCGGGGGCGCTTTCGAGGGTGCTTGCGGCAGCGGCCGGCGCATCGGCCGCCGCGGTGTCGGCGTTGGGCGGCTCGGTGGGAGAGGCCTCGGCCGCCGGGTCCTTCAGGTCGTCGAGCTCGTCGGCCGGCGCGGGGAGCACGGTCACGTCGCGCTTCCTGTCCTCGGCCGCGGGCAGCGGCGAGGCCGGCGGCGCGACCTGCGAGGGGCCGATGATCGGGCGCGGCGGCGCGGCGGCGAGCGCGAGCGGCGAGGCGGTCAGCGACCACGAGGTCTGGAGAAAGGCCAGCGGCTGCTCGGGCGCCCGGTGCGGCGGCTCGAGCGCGGCGAGGCTGGCGACGATGAGCGTGGCGGCGGGCATCAGGCGGCGAGCTGCTGCGGCCGGGCGAACTCGGCGAAGCTGCCGCGCCGGACATCGCTGCCGGCCAGGACGCGCTTCACCGCCGGATCGGTCAGGGCGGCCAGTTCGTCGCGATAGCGGTAGCCCGGGGCGTGGCCGGCCCAGTCGTCGCCTGTCGCCGGGTGGCAATAGATCTCGATCAGCCCGTCGACCGGCGTGCTCACCGCCTCGTGCATCCGGGCGGCATCCATCGCTCCGGTCCAGCCGAGGCCGATGACGCGGTCGTTGACCGTCAGCCCGGCGCGGCGCAGCCGCCCGCGCAGCTGCCGCGCCCACCAGCGCAGGGGCGCGCTCCCGCCGCGCTCGTAGGGTACGCGCATCGCCTTCATCCCGTAGTTCGGCCCGATCCTGAGGATGGCTGAGGCGATCATCGGGTGGAGGTGGAAATGCTTGTGCGCGTTGACGTGGTCGAGCGGCAGCCTGGTCGCAGCGAAGGCCTGGAACTGCGCCTCGATCTCGGCGTGGAGTTGGTCTCGCGCCGCGCGCGATCCCGCGACGGCCAAGGCGGTGCGGAGCATGGATTCATGGAAGCGGCCGTCCCGGCCGACCAGCGCAGGAATGCGCTCGGGCGGCAGCACCGGAGCGCCGTCGGCCAGGACCACGTGCAGCCCGACGCCGAGGCCCGGCAGCCGCCGCGCGCGTTTCACCGCGTCCGCCGCCGCCGCGCCGGAAACCATCAGGCTCGCCGCCGTCAGGATGCCGTCGACATGCGCGCGCTCCACCGCCTCGTTCACCGCGAGCGCAGCGCCGAAATCGTCGGCAGTCACTATCAGTCCGCGCATACCCCTCCCCAGAGGTATTTGGCGCCGGAGGCGCTGAACCTCGAAAACCCTTCAGGCGGCTTCCTTGCGCTTGCGCAGGAAATCGAAGAACTCCACGCCTTCCCGGAGGCGCCGCTTCATCATGTCCCAGTCGCGCAGCATCTCCCCCATGATCGCGCCGATCTTGCGCGGGCGGAAGTAGAAGCGCTTGTACATTTCCTCGACCTTGTCGAAGATCACCTCCGATGAGAGGTGCGGGTAGCTGAGCTGCGCGATCTGCGTGCCGTCGTCGGTCAGTAGGTCGTTGCCGCTGTCGAACCAGCCGTTCTCCACCGCCTGCTTGTAGAGGAAGGTTCCGGGGTACGGCGCCGCCAGGCTGACCTGGATGGTGTGCGGGTTGAGCTCCATCGCGTACTGGATCGTCTCCTCGATCGTCTCCAGCGTCTCGCCCGGCAGGCCGAGGATGAAGGTGCCGTGGATCGTCAGGCCGAGGTCGTGGGCGTCCTTGGTGAACTGCCGCGCGACATCGGTGCGCAGGCCCTTCTTGATGTTGTGGAGGATCTGCTGGTTGCCGCTCTCGTAGCCCACCAGGAGCACGCGGCAGCCGCCTTCCTTCATCGCCTTCAATACCGGCTGCGGCACGTTGGCCTTGGCATTGCAGCCCCAGGTCACCGGGAAGCCCGGCGTGCCGAAGCCCAGCTTGCGCAGTTCCTTGGACAGCGCGGTGACGTGCTCGTGCGCGTCGGCCAGGGTGTCGTCGTCGAAGAAGATCTCCTTCACCTCGGGCATCTCGCGCAGGATGTACTGCACTTCCTCGATCACCTTGGGGACCGAGCGGTAGCGGTAGTTGTGGCCCGAGATGGTCTGCGGCCAGAGGCAGAAGGTGCAGCGGCTCTTGCAGCCGCGGCCGGTGTAGAACGAGACGTAGGGGTGGCGCTGGTAGCCGCCGAAATACTTGATCGGGTTCAGGTCGCGCTTGTAGATCGGCGAGACCATGGGGAGGACGTCCATGTCCTCGATCTGGGCGCGGTCCTTGTTGCGGATGAACGCGCCGTCGCTATCGCGCCAGGTGATCCCGTCGACTTCGGCCAACGGCTTGCCTTCGGCGATTTCCACCAGCGTGAAGTCGTATTCCTCGCGCGCCACGAAATCGAGCGAGGGGCAGGCGGCCAGGCTCTCGTCGGGCTGGATCGCGACCTTGGCGCCGACCATGCCGAGCAGGCAGTCCGGATTGCGCGCCTTGACCAGCTCGGCAGTCCGGCAGTCCTGGCGGAAGCTCGGGGTCGAGGTGTGGAGGATGATCAGCTCCTTGCCGTCGACCTCATGCGCGATGTCGTCCCACGACTGGTCGTGCGCCGGGGCGTCGATCAGGCGCGAGCCTTCGATCATCGCCGCGGGCTGGGCCAGCCAGGTCGGATACCAGAAGCTCTTCACTTCGCGCTTCATCTGATAGCGTGCGCCGGCGCCGCCATCGTAGCCGTCGAACGACGGGCCTTGCATCAAAAGGGTCCGCTTCATCAGTCTCTCTTTTTCAGGCAATCCTGCGGCCATCGCTGTCGATTGTCAGGCGCGTACCACGCCAATCGATTCTGCGCACGGTAAAGCTGGCCGCAAACACCAGGAAATCCACCAAGTCAACCAAGGGCAGTGACCATAATGCGACAGCCCGAGTTCCGGCGATCCGATCGACCCGGAAAGCAACGGCCGACCGAACCGCCAGCGCAGCGAGCATCAGGACGAAACCTGTCGCTGGCATGAATGCTGCGGCGAACAGAGCCAGGGGAAGCGGCCGGGTGACCACCGAGCCGAGATAGCCCCACGGCTGGAGCCCGCGAATCGTTGCCGCCCAGCGCAGCTTCTGCCGCCACAGCGCGGCAAAGCTGGCCTCGGTGCAGGCGTGGGTGAGCAGCAGCGGGGGGATCTCGACCTTGAGCCCGAGCTGCGCCACCGCCGCGCCGATCGCGTGGTCGTCGGCGAGGGTATCGGCAAAGCGCGCGAACCCGCCGATCTTGTCCAACGTTTCTCGGGTCAGTGCGATGGTCGAGCCCATGCACGGCCTGGCGAGGCCGGTGGTGTAGCCGACCACCATGTCGGGCAAGGAGACGTGGCTGATGATCCCGGCGGAAATGCCCGACCAGAATCCCGCGTCGCCGCGCCCGCGATAGAAGCAGGTCGCCGCCCCGACGCCCGGCCCGGCGAGGGTGGCCAGCAGCGTGGCGAGATAGTCCGGCCCCACGCTCATGTCGCTGTCGCTGAGCACCAGCACGGGGTGCCTGGCCTCGCGCATCATGTTGACAAGGTTGCCGACCTTGCCGTTCGAGCCGTGGCGGGCGGTGTCGCAGACCAGGGCGATGTCCGCTTCGGGATGCTCGGCCCGGAGCGCATCGACCGCGCCGCGCGCCGGGTCTTCCGGGCTGCCGATCCCGCAGAGCAACTGGACCGGCCCAGCGCGATCCTGTGCTAGGAAAGTCGCGAGATTGTCCTTTAGCCGCGGCTCGTCGCCGTGGAGCGGCTTGAGGATCGTGACCGAAAGCTCCTCCCCTTCAGGGAAGGGGTTGGGGTGGGGCATGTCGCTAGCAAGCATAGCGTTTTGCCGACAGTCCCCACCCCCGGCCCCTCCTCCTGAAGGGGAGGGGGATTTGAAGAACCGCCCGAGCGAAACCCAGGCGAACGCCTGATAGGCGATGCCGATCGCCGCCAGCGCCGCGAATGCTATCCCGATCCCTTCCACGACTTGCGCCCCTACACCGCTTCCGCGTGCGCGTAAAAGCTTCTAGGGGGCAGGCGTGGACGGTGATGTCGCTTTGGTTACCGGCGTGGCCGGATTTTTGGGCTCGGCCGTGGCGCGGCAGCTTGCCGCGAGCGGGCGGCGGGTGCGCGGCGTGGTCCGCGCCTCCAGCCCGCGCGCGAACCTGGCCGGTTTTCCCGGCGAACTGGTCGAGGCCGACTTGCGCGATGCCGCCGCGGTGCGCGCCGCGATGCAGGGCGCGGGCGAGCTGTTCCACGTCGCCGCCGACTATCGGCTCTGGGCCAGGGCCCCCGAGGAGATCGTCCGCAACAACCGCGCGATGACCGAGGCGGTGATGCAGGCGGCGCTCGATGCCGGCGTTCGGCGCGTGGTCTATACCTCCAGCGTCGCCACCCTCCTGCCCGATCCGAACGGCCCCGCCGACGAGACGCGCGCCGCCACGCCGAGCCAGGCGACCGGCGCCTACAAGCGCAGCAAGGTCGTCGCCGAGCGGCTGGTCGAAAGGATGGTGGCGGAGCGCGGACTGCCCGCGGTGATCGTCAATCCCTCGACCCCGATCGGCCCGCGCGACGTGCACCCGACCCCGACCGGGCGGATCGTCGTCGAGGCGGCGAGCGGCAAGATGCCCGCCTTCGTCGATTCCGGCCTCAACCTGGTCCATGTCGAGGATGTCGCCCGCGGGCATTTGCTGGCCGCCGACAAGGGCCGGGTGGGCGAGCGCTACATCCTCGGCGGGCAGGACGCCAGCCTGGGGCGGATCCTGCGGGACATCGCCCAGATCGTCGGGCGCAAGCCGCCGACGGTCGAGCTGCCGGTCGCGCCGCTGTTCCCGCTGGCCTGGCTGGCCGAGACCGCCGCGCGGATCACTGGCAAGGAGCCGTTCCTCACCCTCGATTCGCTGCGCATGGCGCGGCACCATATGTTCTACACCTCGGCCAAGGCCGAGCGCGAGTTGGGCTACACCGCGCGGCCCTATGGCGAGGCCCTGCGCGATGCGATTCAGTGGTTCCGCGGTGCCGGGATGATCAAGTGATCTGGGGCGTGCTCGCTCTCGCGATCTGGCTCGGCCTGCTCGCCACCGGCTTCTGGCTCTGCACCGAGCGCGACGATGCGGTGCGGTTGATCGAGCCGGCGCTCTGGCCCGAGGTCGTCGCGGTGATCCCGGCGCGCAACGAGGCCGACGTCATTGCCCGTTCGCTGGGCAGCGTCGCGGCGCAGGACTATCCGGGGCCGTTCCGGGTGGTGCTGGTCGACGACAACTCGGGCGACGGCACGGGGACCATTGCGCGGGGCTTGGGTGGCGGCGGTCCTTCGACAAGCTCAGGACGAGCGGATGTGGAGAATAGTCCCCAAGACCCGCTCAGGCCGAGCTTGTCGAAGCCTGCGCACGACATCCGCGTACTTCAGGGCGCCCCACTCGCCCAGGGCTGGACCGGCAAGCTCTGGGCGCTCTCGCAAGGCATCGCCCAGGCCGGCACGCCGCGGTTCCTCTGGCTGACCGACGCGGACATCGAGCATGCGCCCGACACCCTGCGCCGCCTGGTCGGCATCGCGCTGACCAAGGACCGCCGCCTCGTCTCGTTCATGGCCAAGCTGCACTGCCAAACCTGGCCCGAACGCGCCCTGGTGCCCGCGTTCATCTGGTTCTTCATGATGCTCTACCCGTTCAACTGGATAAACCGGCGCTCGCCCGTTGCGGGCGCGGCGGGCGGCTGCGTGCTGGTCGAGCGCGCGGCGCTGGAGGCTGCCGGCGGGATCGCGGCGATGCGCGGCGCGCTGATCGACGATTGCACCTTGGGCGCGCTGATCAAGCGGCAGGGGCCGATCTGGCTCGGCCTGACGAACCGCTCGCGCTCGATCCGGCCCTATGTGGGCGCGGGCGAGATCGCAGCGATGATCTCGCGCTCGGCCTATGCGCAGCTGCGCTACAATCCGGCGATCCTGGCGCTGACGGTCCTGGGCCTGGCGCTGGTCTTCGGCCTGCCGATCGCCTTGCTGTTCGCCTCCGGCACGCCGCAACTGCTCGGCCTCGCGACCTGCGGGCTGATGGTCATCGCCTACCAGCCGCTGCTGCGGTTCTACCGCCGCTCGCCGCTGTGGGGCCTGGCGCTGCCGCTGGTCGCGGCGTTCTATGCCTGGTGCACCCTTGCCTCGGCCTGGCAACACGCCCAAGGGCGCGGCGGAATGTGGAAGGGGCGCGCTCAGGCGCCAGTGGTGCGATGACCGAATTCGATTCCGGGAAGGGGCACAAGGACGAGAACTTCCCCGTGGCCTCGTTCCTGATCCGCCCCGAACTGCGCAGGCCCATCCTGGTGTTCTACAGGTTCGCCCGCGCCGCCGACGACATCGCCGATCACGAGGCCGCTTCGCCCGAGACCAAGCTCGCCCAGCTCGCCGAGATGCGCGCCGGGCTGGACGGGGCGGGCACCGCGGAGGCCATGGCCCTGGCCCAGGTCCACCGCGACTACGGCGTCGATCCGGTCCATGCCCACGAACTGCTCGACGCCTTCGTCCAGGATGTGAACCAGGGCCGCTATGCCGACTGGGACGAGCTGATCGGCTATTGCCGGCTTTCGGCGATGCCGGTGGGCCGCTTCGTCCTCGACATCCACGGCGAGGGCCGCGCGACCTGGCCCGCCAACGACGCGCTCTGCGCCGCCCTGCAGGTCATCAACCACCTCCAGGACGTGAAGAAGGACTACCTCGAGCGCGACCGGGTCTATATCCCGCTGCCGCTGCTGGAGGAGGCCGGGCTGAGCGTGGATGTGCTGGCCGGCAGCCGCGCTCCGCCGGAACTGCGCGCGATCATCGTCCAACTGGCCCGCCGGACCCAGGACCTTCTGCGCCAGTCCGCGGTCTTCTCCCGCCAGATCCGCGACACCCGCCTGGCGGCCGAGGTCGCGGTGATCCAGCGCTTGGCCGAGGACCTGACCGAGGTCCTGCTCACCCGCGATCCGCTGGCCGACAAGGTCCACCACTCCAAGCCGCGCGCAGCCTTCCTGGCGCTGGGGGCGATCGCCGAACACGCCATCCGCCGGACCATAAAACCCCTCCCCTTCAGGGGAGGGGAGATGAGCGAAAGCACCGCCACCGATCACACCCCCGACCTTAGAGCCAAGGTCGCCGGAAGCTCGTTCTACGCCGGGATGCGCGTGCTGCCCAAGGCCGAGCGCGAGGCGATGTTCGCGATCTACGGCTTCTGCCGGATCGTCGACGACATCGCCGACGATCTCGCTCGCCCGATCGAGACCCGCCGTGCCGAACTCGACGCCTGGCGCGAGCATATCGACGCGCTTTACCGCGGCGAGGCGCCTGCTCCGGCCGCCTTCCTCGTCCAGCCGATTGCCGATTTCGGGATCGAGCGCGAGGACTTCATCGCGGTGATCGATGGGATGCAGACCGACCTCGATAGCGAAGTCCGCTGGCCCAGCTTCGCCGAGTTCGACCTCTACTGCGACCGGGTGGCGTCCGCCGTGGGCCGGCTGTCGGTCAAGGTATTCGGCATGGAGCGCGAGACCGGGATCGCGCTCGCCCATCACCTCGGCCGCGCGCTGCAGTTCACCAATGTCCTGCGCGACATCGACGAGGATGCCGGGATCGGCCGGGTCTATCTGCCGAAAGAAGCGCTCGATGCCGCCGGGATCGCGCCGGTCACGCCCGAGCAGGTCGTCGCGGACCCTCGGCTCGATCTCGCCGCGCGCTGGCTCGCTCCCAAAGCGCAGAAGCATTTCAAGAAAGCCCATGCGATCCTCGCCGCCAAGCCCCAGGGCCACCTGATCGCTCCGCGGCTGATGGACAGCGCCTATTCGCGGGTACTCGACAAGATGATCGCCAAGGGCTGGCATGCCCCGCGGAGGCGCATCGGCACCTCGAAGTGGCGCCTCCTGCTCGCACTGATCCGCTACAGCCTGCTCAAATGACCTTCGCGCGCGCCACCATCGCCGGAGCCGGCCTGGCCGGCCTCGCCGCCGCCGTCGCCCTGCGCGAGGCGGGGCTGGAGGTGAGCCTCAGCGACAGCGCCGCCCAGGCCGGCGGCCGCTGCCGCTCCTATCACGACCCGGCGCTCGGGCTGACGATCGACAACGGCAACCACCTGGTCCTGGCGGGCAACCCGGCGGTGGCGGACTTCCGCCGGACGATTGGCGCGGTAGAGTCCCTGGCCGGGCCCGATCACGCCGACTTCGCTTTCGCCGATCTCGGCACCGGCGAGGACTGGACCGTCCGCATCAACGATGGCCGCGTGCCCTATTGGGTGCTGCGTGAGAGCCGCCGCGTGCCGGGAACCAGCACGGCGGAATACCTCGCCCTCGGCAAGCTGCTCGGGGCCGGTTCGGTGCCGATCCGCCAGGTCATCCGCCCCAGCGGCCCATTATGGAACCGTTTCATCGATCCGGTCATGCTTGCCGTGCTCAACACCCCGGTAGCCGATTCCTCGGCGATCCTCGCGGCCCGGGTGCTCAAGGAGACGCTGGGGCAGGGCGGTCTCGCCACCCGCCCGCGGATCGCCCAGCCGACCCTCGGCGCGGCCTTCATCGAGCCCGCGCTCGGTTGGCTGGCGGAGCGCGGCACCAGCCTCGCGACGGGCCGCCGCCTGCGCCGGATCGACTATGCGGAAGACCGCGTCGTGGCGCTGGTCTGGAACGACGGCGTCCAGCACCTGGGTGCGGACGAGGCGGTGATCCTCGCCGTCCCCGCCTGGGTGGCGCTCGACCTCGTCCCCGGCCTCACCGCGCCGACCGAGCACCACGCGATTCTCAACGGCCACTTCGCCTATGCCCCGCCGCCCGGCGCCCCGGCCATGCTCGGCGTGATCGGTGGCACTGCCGAGTGGATCTTCGCCCATGCCGATCGGATCTCGATCACCGTCAGCCACGCCGACCGCCTGGTCGATACCGACCGCGAGGAGCTCGCCCGCATCCTCTGGGCGGACATCTGCCGCGCGCTGAAGCTCGATGCGCCGATGCCCGCCTGGCAGGTCGTCAAGGAAAAGCGCGCCACTTTCGCCGCCACGCCCGCGCAGGACGCGCTGCGCCCCGGCCCGCGCACCCGCTGGCGCAACCTGTTCCTCGCCGGCGACTGGGTCCAGACCGGCCTGCCCGCGACGATCGAGGGTGCCCTGCGCGCCGGCGATGCGGCGGGGCGGTTGGCGCTGGGCCGGCCCTTGCGCTATGGGCTGCCGCGATGACGACCGAGACCCTTGCCCCCGAAGCGCTGCGCGATGCCGTCGAGGCCACGATCGGCCGCGCCGCGAATGCGCTGTTCGATGCCCAGAAGCCCGACGGTCACTGGGTCTTCGAGCTCGAGGCCGACGCCACGATTCCCGCCGAGTATATCCTGCTGCGCCACTACCTCGGCGAGCCGGTGGACGAAGAGCTCGAAGCCAAGATCGGCCGCTACCTGCGCCGCCGCCAGTCAGCCGAGCACGACGGCTGGCCGCTCTACCAGGACGGCGGCTTCGACATCAGCGCCACGATCAAGGCGTACTATGCGCTGAAGATGATCGGCGACGACATCGACGCCCCCCACATGACCCGCGCCCGCCGGGCGATCCATGCCGCGGGCGGGGCCGAGGCAGGTAACGTCTTCACCCGCATCCAGCTCGCGCTCTACGGCGCCGGCCCGTGGGACGCCGTGCCGACGATCCCGCCCGAGCTGATCCTCGCGCCCAGGTGGTTCCCGATCCACCTCTCCAAGATGTCCTACTGGGCGCGCACCGTGGTCGTGCCGCTGCTGGTGCTCTGCGCGCTGAAGCCCAAGGCGCGGAACCCCAAGGGCGTGCTCATCGACGAGCTGTTCATCGGCAAGCCCGCCAAGCTCAACAGCCAGGCGGCGCATGTTTCGAAGCTCTGGTCGGTCGGCTTCCACGCCCTCGACGCGGTGCTCAAGGCCTGCGACAAGCTCTGGCCGAAAGTGATCCGCGAACGGGCGATCAAGCTCTGCGAGGAATGGGTTACCGAACGGCTCAACGGCGAGGATGGCCTCGGCGCGATCTACCCGGCCATGGCCAATTCGGTGATGATGTACGACCTGCTCGGCTATGCGGAGGACCATCCGGCCCGGGCGATCGCGCGCAAGTCGCTCGACCTGCTGCTGGTGATCAAGGACGACGAGGCCTATTGCCAGCCCTGCGTCTCCCCGGTCTGGGATACCGCGCTCGCCGCTCATGCGATGATCGAGGTCGGCAGCGACGAGGCCCTGGCCCGCGCCAACATGGCGCTCGACTGGCTCGGCCCGCGCCAGGTGCTCGACGTGGTGGGCGACTGGGCCGACCAGCGGCCGGACGTACGCCCCGGCGGCTGGGCCTTCCAATACAACAACGCCCACTACCCCGACCTCGACGACACCGCGGTGGTAGCCATGGCGATGCACCGCATGGCCGACCGCCGTGGCGGCAAGGACGACGAGGCGGTGCTGCGCGGCCGCGAATGGGTCGAGGGGCTGCAATCGCACGACGGCGGCTGGGCCGCCTTCGACGCCGACAACGACAAGGACTACCTCAACAACTTGCCCTTCGCGGACCACGGCGCGCTGCTCGATCCGCCGACCGCCGACGTCTCGGCCCGGGTGATCTCGCTGCTCGCGCAGATGGGCGAGCCGGTGGAATCGCCGCGCATGCAGGCGGGCCTCGCCTGGCTGGAGAAGGAGCAGGAGGCGGACGGTTCGTGGTTCGGCCGCTGGGGGGTGAACTACGTCTACGGCACCTGGTCGGTGCTCTGCGCGATCGGCCGTGCCGGGATCGGCCGCGAGACGCCGATGGTCGCCAAGGCGGTCGCCTGGCTCGAGCGGATTCAGAATGCGGACGGCGGCTGGGGCGAGAGCTGCGACAGCTACGCCCTGGAACGCGACGGCCACGAGCCCACGCCCTCGACCGCTTCGCAGACCGCCTGGGCGGTGCTCGGCCTGATGGCCGTAGGCGAGGTCAATTCGCCGGCTGTGACACGCGGCATCCGCTGGCTGATCGCCAACCAGGCGGCGGACGGCTTGTGGGGCCAGGAACTCTACACCGGCGGCGGTTTTCCGCGGGTCTTCTACCTGCGCTATCACGGCTATCCCAAGTATTTCCCGCTCTGGGCGCTGGCCCGCTACCGCAACCTCAGGAACGCCAATACGGACATGACCCCTTGGGGCATGTAGTTGCCGTCGTCGGCCTCCAGCGCGAGGCCGCGGTGCTGCGCAGGCTCGATGTGGTCACTGTCGCCGGCGGTGGCGCCTCGGCGCGATTGGCGAGCGAACTCGGCGAAGTCGCCAAGCATGCGGACGGGATCATCAGCTTCGGCATGGCCGGCGCGCTGTCGCCCGAACTGCGCCTCGGCGAATGGGTGATCGGCGACCGGGTTTCCGGTGCGCTCGATCACGAATGCGACACGCGGTGGATCGGCGCGCTTTCGGCGCGGCTGCCCGGCACCCGGATCGGTCCGGTCCATGCCGACGGGAAATTGGTCGCCGACCCGGCGAAGAAGGCCGATCTCAACCGCACTTCAGGTTGCCTCGTCGCCGACATGGAGAGCCACGTCGCCGCTGCCGTGGCCCGGCGCTATAACCTGCCCTTCGCGGTGCTGCGCTGCGTCTCGGACGAGGCCGAAGCCGCGCTGCCGCCGGCGATCGCCGTGGCCATGAGGCCGGGCGGCGGGCTGGCGCTCGGCGCGGTGCTGGGCTCGCTGCTCGGCCATCCCGGCCAGGTCCCGGCGCTGATCCGCACCGTCTCCGGCTTCAACCGCGCCTACGCGGCCCTGCAGTCAGGCGCGCAGCAGGTTGGTCGGCGCCTGGCCTTCGACGGGGCCTGAAGAAAATAGCATTTCACACGAAGACACGAAGATGTCGCTCGGCGCCGCAGGCGTGGTGATAAACAGATGCGCAGCGCCAGATCGACGAGCGCGGCTTCGCCGCAATCACGACATCTTCGTGCCTTCGTGTGAAACAAAAAGGCGTGTGAAACAAAAAGGGCGCGAACCGAGCGGTCCGCGCCCCGTATTGTGCGAGCGGAAACCTCAGGCCGCGCGAGTCGCCCGACGGTAGCCTTCGGGGTCCTCGATGCGGATCTTCTCCATCTCGGCTTCGACATGCGTCATGTGCACGTCCTCGGCGCGGCGGGCGTTCGACAAGTCGATGTCGGGGGCCATCGGGCCCTGGGTGCGGATGCCCTTCATCGCGACCTTGAGGAATTCGAGTGGGCGGCGCAGGCCTTCCTTGGCCGCCGTGCCCTCGAAGCCGCAGTGGACCATGCAGTCCGAGCACTTCTCGTACTTGCCGACCCCGTAGAGGTCCCAGTCGGTGCCTTCCATCAGTTCCTGGAAGCTTTCCACATAGCCTTCGCCGACGAGGTAGCAGGGCTTCTGCCAGCCGAAGACGGTGCGCAGCGGCATCGACCAGGGGGTGCACTCGTAGGAGCGGTTGCCGGCGAGGAAGTCGAGGAATAGCGGCGAATTGGTGAAGGCCCAGTTCTTGCCGCCGTTGCCGCGGGCGAGGAGATCGCGGAACAGGGTCTTGGTCTTCTCGCGGTTGAGGAAGTGCTGCTGGTCGGCGGCGCGCTCGTAGGCATAGCCTGGCGAGATCGTGACCTCGGCGCCCTCGGCCTTCATCAGGTCGAGGAAGGCGGCGAGCCGCTCGGGGCTGGCGTCGTTGAACACCGTGCAGTTGACCTGGGTGCGAAAACCCTTCGACTTGGCGAGGCGGATCGCCTCCAGCGCCACTTCGTAGACGCCGTCCTGGCTCACCGCCGCGTCGTGCATCTGCTTGTCGCCGTCGAGGTGGATCGACCAGGTGAAGAACGGCGAGGGCTGGTAGTCGTCGATCTTCTTCTTGAGCAGCAGGGCGTTGGTGCACAGGATCACGAACTTCTTGCGCTCGATATAGCCCTGGACGATCCGCGGCATGTCGCGGTGGAGCAGCGGCTCGCCGCCCGCGATCGATACCGCCGGCGCACCGCAATCCTCGATCGCCTGCATGCACTCCTCGTAGGACAGGCGGCGGTTGAGGATGGCGTCGGGATAGTCGATCTTGCCGCAGCCCTTGCAGGCCAGGTTGCAGCGCAGGAGTGGTTCCAGCATCAGCACGAGCGGGTACTTGCCGCCCTTGATGTGGTTCCTGATCGCATGGCCGCCGATCCGCACGGCCTGGCTCAGGGGTATGGTCATTCACTAACTCCTTGGCCGGACTTTCGATTCTGGTGCGCCCGTCCCGTGTCCGTAATTCTGCCAGCCTTAGTATCGCCTAGGATACAATTTCGCCTGCCGGGTCAAGTCTCGATGGGCAAGCCGCTGCGCATTCCTGTTGCGCAGTGGCTTTGCAGATGCACCCGCTTGCCCTATCGCGAGGCATTCATCCCTTCGTTCATTGGGCCGAAATTTCAGGTCGCCTAGAGGTGGATGCCGAATTCCAGATCATGAAAGATGATGCCATGAACCGTTCCGTCGCAACTGTCCTTGCCGCTCTTTCCCTCGTGGCCGTTCCGGTGGCGGCCCAGGCCGAACCTGCCGGCGACACGGTCAACGCGCTCCACGGCGGATTGCTCGCGCTGATGAAGTCGGGAGGCAATCACGCCGCCCGCGCCCGCGCGATCGGTCCGGTGATCGATCGCACTTTCGACATTCCGCTGATGGCCCGGCTCTCGGTCGGGCCGGCCTGGACGACGATTCCCGCGCCCCAGCAGGCCAGCCTGGTCCAGGCCTTCCGCAACCTCACGGTCGCGCAATATGCCAAGAACTTCAACAGCTACGCCGGCGAGAAATTCGTCCTCGGCGCGATCGAGACGCGCGGCGGGGACAAGCTGGTGCGCACCACGCTCAGCTCCGGCACGACGAACGAATCGTTGAACTACCGCCTCCGCGCGAACGGCACGCAGTGGAAGATCGTCGACGTCTACTACCGCAATGCGATCAGCCAATTGGCGACGCGCCGGGCAGATTTCGAACGCGTCATAAAGACCGGCGGCGCCCCTGCGCTGATCGCCCACCTCAACCGTCTTGCCGAACGCGCGGGCCACTGATGGGAAAGCGGCGCCGCACCCGTTCGGTCAGCTGAAACGGGTTCGAGAAACTCTATTTCCCACGAGGCGCCGGCGGGCCGCTGGGGCCCATCATGTAGCGCAGGCGGAAGCGCATCACTTCGGGGCGGCCCTGGTGGATGAACTGCGCGTCGCGCCATTTCGGCGGGCCGAAACTGATCCGCGCATCGCGTGAAAAGCCGACGCCTTCCTTCGGAATCCCGAACAGGCCCTGGTCGGTGCTCTCGTTGTTGTTCTCGTCGTGGAATGCCTGGATCGCCCAGGTCCCCGGCGGAACGTTGGGGATCGTGACCCGGACCGTGCCGGGCTGCGCCGCCACTTCGGCATTGTAGTTGCAATCGGTCTTGAGGAACTGTGCCTGGGTGCAGACCGCCACCAGCACCTTGCCGCGCGCGTTGCGGACATTGCCGATCTCGACGGTGATCGGAGCGGCGGCCTGGGCCGCGACCGCGGCGGCGATGAGGAAGCTCATAGGGTCAGGGCTCTCGCTTTGGTGACCGTCCCCGCCTCGTTCCATCGGAGTGCATGTAGAGCGGTATCGACGATGTGTGGGGCGTTGAGGCGGGCCTCGTCGTATTGCTTGTCCGGGGCCTCGTGGTCCTGGAAGGCATCGGGGAGGCGCATGGTGCGGATCTTGAGGTGGCGGTTGGGGCCGTCGGCGTCGGTGAGGCCTTCGTCGGATGCCATGGTGAGCACGTGGGCGCCCAGGCCGCCGACCGCGCCTTCCTCGATGGTGATGACGACCTCGTGGGTGCTCATGAGCTTGCGGATCAGCGCCTCGTCGAGCGGCTTGGCGAAGCGCATGTCGGCCACCGTGGTGGGCAGGCCCCTGGCGTCGAGCGTGTCGGCGGCCTTGAGCGCCTCGGCGAGCCGCGTGCCGAGGCTGAGGACCGCGATCCTGCCGCCCTTCTCGGAGCCGCGCACGATCCGGCCCTTGCCGATCTCGAGCCGCTCGGGCGTGGCGGGCAGGGGCACCCCGGTGCCGTTGCCGCGCGGATAGCGGAACGCGATCGGCCCCGTGTCGTGGAGCGCCGCGGTGTGGGTCATGTGGACCAGCTCGGCCTCGTCGGCGGCGGCCATGACCACCATGTTGGGCAGCGTCGCCAGATAGGTCACGTCGAAGCTGCCGGCATGGGTGCAGCCGTCGGCGCCGACCAGCCCGGCGCGGTCGATCGCGAAGCGCACCGGCAGGTTCTGGATCGCCACGTCGTGGACCACCTGGTCGTAGGCGCGCTGCAGGAAGGTCGAATAGATCGCGCAGAACGGGCGCATGCCCTGGGCCGCGAGCCCGGCCGCGAAGGTCACCGCGTGCTGCTCGGCGATGCCGACGTCGAAGGCGCGCTCGGGGAACCGGGCCGCGAACTTGTCGAGCCCCGTGCCCGAGGGCATCGCCGCGGTGATCGCGCAGACCGTCTCGTCGCGCGCGGCCTCGGCGATCAGCGCCTGCGCGAAGACCCCGGTATAGCTCGGCGGCCCCGCCGGCGCCTTGGCCAGTTCGCCGGTGACGACGTTGAACCTGGAGACCCCGTGGTACTTGTCGGCGGCCGCCTCGGCCGGGGCATAGCCCTTGCCCTTCTGGGTCACGACGTGGACCAGGCACGGGCCTTCGGCCGCATCGCGCACGTTCTCGAGCACCGGGATCAGGTGGTCGAGGTTGTGCCCGTCGATCGGGCCGACGTAGTAGAACCCCAGCTCCTCGAACAGCGTGCCGCCCATCGCCATGCCGCGCGCGAACTCGTCGGTCTTCTTGGCGGCATAGTGCAGCGGCTCGGGCAGGCGCCGCGAAATCCGCTTGGCCAGCTCGCGCAGCTCCAGGAACGGCCGCGAGGAGACCAGCCGCGCCAGATAGGCCGACAGGCCCCCCACCGGCGGCGCGATCGACATGTCGTTGTCGTTCAGGATCACCACCAGCCGGTTGCCCGCCGCATGCGCGTTGTTCATCGCCTCGTAGGCCATCCCCGCGCTCATCGACCCGTCGCCGATCACCGCGATGCCCTTGCCCGGCCGCCCCGCCAGCCTGTTCGCCACCGCAAAGCCCAGCGCCGCCGAGATCGAGGTGGAGCTGTGCGCCGCCCCGAACGGGTCGTACTCGCTCTCGCTACGCTTGGTGAAGCCCGACAGCCCGCCCGGCTGGCGCAAGGTGCGGATCCGCTCCCGCCGCCCGGTCAGGATCTTGTGCGGATAGGCCTGGTGCCCCACGTCCCACACCAGCTTGTCCTCCGGCGTCGCGAACACGTAGTGCAGCGCCACGGACAGCTCCACCACCCCCAACCCAGAGCCCAGGTGACCCCCGGTGCTCCCAACCGCCGATATCATCTCCGCCCGAACCTCGTCCGCTACCTGACGCAACTGTGCAGCCGACAGGCCGCGAAGATCTGATGGAAACCGGATCTCGTCCAGCAACGGGGTTGGCGGGTTATCGCTCATCAGGTCGCCATTACACGCGCTTGGCCGCAGTGTCGATTGCCGCTCAGCCGCAATCCCCGCACCGTCCCCGCAATTCCACGACCGGCCGCACATCGGCGAAGCCCGCGCTCCGCGCCGCGCCGATCAGCGAGCCCGTCAGCTTGTCGTCGTCGATATGGACGACCGTGCCGCAGCCGTCGCAGATCAGGAAGATGCAGTCGTGCCGACAGCCGGGGTGGCTGTTGGCGACATAGGCATTGGCGCTCTCGATCCGCCGGGCGAGGTTGGTCCGCACGAACAGGTCGAGGATGCGGTAGACCGAGTTCGGCGCGATCCGCCGGCCCTGGGCGGTCGAGACGCTGTCGGCGATGTCGTAGGCCGAGGCCGGGCGGTCCCGGGCGGCCAGCGCGCCGAACACTTCGGCGCGCATTGCGGTCCATTGCTCGCCCGAAGCGGTCAGGACCGCGCGGGCAGCATCGACCAGGCCGGTGCCCGAATGCTCGTCATGAGTGTGAGAGAAGGGGTGATGACTTCGGCCGACCATGGAGCGGATATAGGCAGCCGCCCGCCCGATGTCAGCCCGCCGTGATCAGCCGGGGGTATAGGCCGCCCGGTAAAGCCGGGGATAGAGCCGGCGGAGCGCCGCGACCTTCTGCACGTCCCAGGTGACGATGTAGGGATGGCGGGGGTTCTTCAGCATGAAGTCCTGGTGGTAGTCTTCGGCGGGATAGAACCGCTGATACCGCTCGAGCTTCGCGACGATCGGCTGGCGCCACAGGCCCGAGGCGCGCAGCTGAGCGAGGTAGGCGCTGGCGACGAGGCGTTGTTCCTCGGTGACCGGCACGATCGCAGCGCGGTACTGGGTGCCGACATCGGGGCCCTGGCGGTTGAGCAGGGTCGGATCGGCGCCGACCGAGAACAGGATCTGCAGCAACTGGTCGTAGCGCACCTTGGTGGGGTCGTAGGTGACCCTGACCGATTCGGCGTGACCGGTACTGCCGCCCGAGACGGCATCGTAGTTCGCGTTGCGCGCATCGCCGCCGTGATAGCCCGACACCGTGCTGGTCACGCCGTTCACGTGGCTGAAGACGCCTTCGATCCCCCAGAAGCAGCCGCCGGCGAAGATCGCGGTCTTGAGGCCGGGGGCCTCGCGCGCCGGGCGCGTGGCGGCGGGGGCGTTGACCGCGTGTTCGGCGGCGCTGGCGGGTTGCTGGCAGGCGGTCGCCAGCGTGAGGATCAGGAGGCCGAGGCCTGCCCGCTTCATTGAGCCGGAGCGGCCACTGCGGCGGGGACGACGCCGCTGGGCGTCGTGCGATCGGGACCCACGCCGAAGGCGGCGATCATCACTACGGCGCCGAGCACGAACCCGACGGCAAAAAAGCGAACGATACCAGACTTCAGCAAGCTCATTACAGGTCCCAATACGCGAGTCGCGGCAAATGATCGTGGCCCGCTAGGTCAGGAAATTCGCCTATCCGCCTAGTGAAGAATCGCCACACTTGGCTCCCTTCGCGGCGAATCGGGCGGATCGCGCGGCGAAGCGTGGCCGATCAATGCCGGAAATGGCGCATCCCGGTGAAGACCATGGCCAGGCCCGCCGCGTCGGCGGCGGCGATCACCTCGTCGTCGCGGATCGAGCCGCCGGGCTGGATGATCGCGGTGGCGCCCGCCTCGGCCGCGGCGAGCAGGCCGTCGGCGAAGGGAAAGAAGGCGTCGGAAGCGACCGCGCTGCCGACCGCGCGGCTTGTCGCCCAGCCGTGGGTCTCGGCGGCTTCCTGGGCCTTGGCGGCGGCGATGCGCGAGCTGTCGCGGCGGTTCATCTGGCCCGCGCCGATGCCCGCGGTCGCGCCGTCCTTGGCATAGACGATGGCGTTCGACTTGACGTGGCGGGCGACGGTCCAGGCGAAGAGGCAGTCGGCGAGTTCCTGCTCGGTCGGCTGGCGCTTGGTGACGACCTTGAGGTCCTCGCGCGCGATCGACCCGTTGTCGCGGTCCTGGACGAGCACGCCGCCGGCGATGATCGTGGTGGTCAGCCCCTTGCGGCGCGGATCGGGCAGGGCGTCTACCAGCAGCAGGCGCAGGTTCTTCTTCGCGGCGAAGGTGGCGATCGCGGCATCGTCGGCGCCCGGAGCGATCACGACCTCGGTGAAGATCTTGCAGATCGCCTCGGCGGTCGGGCCGTCGAGTGGGACGTTGGTGGCGACGATCCCGCCGAAGGCCGAGACCGAATCGCAGGCCAGGGCCTCGTTCCAGGCCTCCAGCAGGCTCGGCCGGGTGGCGACCCCGCAGGGGTTGGCGTGCTTGACGATCACCACGGTGGGCGCCGCGCCGGCGAACTCGGCGGCCAGTTCCAGCGCCGCGCTGGCGTCGTTGTAATTGTTGTAGGACAGTTCCTTGCCCTGGAGTTGGCGGGCCTGGGCGATCCCGGCGGCGTGCGGCCCGCCTGCGGTGTAGAGAGCGGCTTCCTGGTGAGGGTTCTCGCCGTAGCGCAGCGTGGTGACCAGGCTGGAGGTCATGGTCCGCTGGGCGGGGAACTTCACCGGCTGGTCGACGGTCTGGAACCACTGGCTGATCGTCGCGTCGTAGGCGGCGGTCGCGGCGAAGGCCTTGGCGGCCATGGTCTTGCGGAATTCGAGGCTGGTGCCGCCGCTCGCCGCGATTTGTTCGAGCACGGCCGGGTAGTCGGCCGGGTCGGTCAGGATCGTGACGAACTGGTGGTTCTTCGCCGCCGAACGGACCATCGAGGGGCCGCCGATGTCGATGTTCTCGATCATGTCGTCGCGCTCCGCCCCGCGCGCCCAGGTCGCGGCGAAGGGGTAGAGGTTGACCACGACCAGGTCGATCGCGCCGATTTCATGCTCGGCCATGGCCGCGGCATGATCGGCGTTGTCGCGCACGGCCAAAAGCCCGCCGTGGACCATCGGGTGCAGCGTTTTCACGCGCCCGTCCATCATCTCGGGGAAGCCGGTGAGGTCGGCGACATCGCGCACCGTCAGGCCCGCCTCGCGCAGCGCCTTGGCGGTGCCGCCGGTGGAGACCAGTTCGACTCCGCGTGCTGCCAGGGCCTGGCCGAGTTCGGCAAGGCCGGTCTTGTCGGATACGGAAAGGAGGGCGCGGCGGATGGTCACATCGGTCATGGGAATCTCTTGTCGGCGGTTAGGCGAGTCGAGGTTCCCCATAAGCGCTGCGACAGGAATCTCCACCCGCCAGCGCGGCTTCACCCCATCTTCTTCAGCAGCCAAGCGAAGTTGCCGCCGCCGCGTGAGACCAGGCCCTGGAGGACGATCTGCTGGACCGGCTGGGGACGGCCCTGGCCATCGGTCCAGATCGATTCCTCGATGCGGATCTCGGCGCCGCCCGAACGGAACTGCCAGTAGGAGCCGTCGGGCAGGACCAGGCCCACGCCCTGCTTGTCTTCCGACAGGCCGACCTCGATTCCCGGGCCGAGGTGGAAGCGCACCGCGAAGCTGACCTTGCCGCGCTTGCCCTTGCGCCCGGTGGGGACGAGCAGGTCTTCCCCGCGCAGTTCCGTGCCGTCGTCGCGCAGGATCAGGATGCGGCGGTGGACCAGGCCGTAGCGCGCCGAATAGCCGTCGTGGCTGGCCTCGAGGCGGGTTGCCCGCGAAGCATTGGCGCCGCTGCCCTGTTCGCCTTCCAGGGTGCGGCGGTCGATCTCGACCTCGCCCACGCCGGACCCGAGCTTGCCGTTGATCAGCACGGCGGTGGAATTGGCGTCGTCGAGCGCCAGGGTCGAATGGGCGGCGGTGGCGCGCAGGCCCTGTTCGAGCCGCACCGGCATCAGGCCGCCCGCGGCCGCCGCGCCGCCGCAGTTGACGATCATCCGGTGGCCGGCGTGCGAGAATTCCAGCGCCAGGGTCGAGGCCGAACCGTGCCGGGCATTGCGCGCGAGCGGTGGGGGCGCGGCGTCGAACTGCAGAATGCTCTTTTGCGCGGCCACGCGCTGATAGCCCCACTGGCCGACGTCGCGCAGCGGGCGGGTCCGGACGCCGCTGGCCGCGACCAGCGCGGCGACTTCATCGGCGGCGACGGCCCAGCCGCCCTGCCACGAACCGAGCGAACCGTCGCCGTGGGTCAGGGCCAGGAGCGGCGGGACCAGCATGGTCAGGATCGTGTCGAACGCGGTGGGCGGATCGCGGCGCGTCGCCTTGTAGCAGGCGCGCAGCTTGGTCAGCAGCGCGATGGCCTCCATCTGGCCGAGCGGGCTGCGCGACAGCACGCCGCCGTCGTCACCGACCAGCTCGCCGAGCGCCTGGACCAGCCCGGCCTCGCCGTAGAGCCGGCGGGCGCGGCCGTCGGGCAGCAGCAGCCCGGCGGCGACGATCGCGCACCAGCCGGCGACCTCGGCCAGGCGGTCCTCGGCGCGGGAGACGTTGCGGTCGAGCCAGTTCGCCGTGTCGGTGATCGCGGTCAGGACCTTGGCGCGCAGGGCCTTGTCGGGCGAGGACAGGACCAGGGGCGCGTGGACCAGCCAGTTGAGCTCGCGCTGGCCGGCGTTGGCCAGGCTCCAGGCCGCGCCCTTGCCCGGGCGTGAGGGGGCCTTGGGATTGGCTTCGAGCCAGGCGGCGAGAATCCGCTCGGCCACGGGCAGGACCTGTTCGCGCGGGGCGGTGGCTTCGAGATCGGCGAGCCAGGAGAAGGAATGGGCGACCCGCTCGACCGGCGGGGTCAGCCGCGCCGCGCCGCCGAAGTCGGCCTGGGCGATCGGCACCTTGAGGCCGTGGACCAGGAAGTGCCCGGCGCGCAGGGCCGTTCCGGCGACGGCATCGCCGGGCAGCGGGTTCTGCACCGTGGCGAGCAGGCGGGGCTTGGGCGCCTTGCCGAAGCGGCCGCGGATGCCCATGCGGTAGGCTAGGCGGATCAGGCGCTCGCCCGCGCCGACCGAGGGCGCGGCGAAATCGGCGAGCGCCAGGGCGCGGCTCGGGTCGAGCGGCTCGGCTTCGCGGATCGGGGGCGCGCTCGTCACCAGGCCTTCCTCTGCTCCCGGCAGCGGCAGGGCGGGGTCGGCGCTGGAGCGCTGACGCTGCTGCTGGCGGTTTCCGGCGAGCGCATCGGCCATCTGCTATCCCGCGGCCTTGAGCGCGGCGATATTGGCCGCGTAATGATCGGGCCCGCCCTTGAAGCTGGCCGTTCCGGCGACGAGGACATCCGCGCCGGCATCGGTGCAGGAGCGGATCGTGCTCACGTCCACCCCGCCGTCGACTTCCAGCAGGATCTCGCGGCCCGACTTGTCGATCATCTTGCGCACCGCCTCGATCTTGCGGAGCTGCGAGGCAATGAAGCTCTGCCCGCCGAAGCCGGGATTGACGCTCATCACCAGGACCAGGTCGATCTCGTCGATCAGGTAGTCGAGCATCTTGGCCGGGGTGCCGGGATTGAGCGAGACGCCGGCCTTCTTGCCCAAGGCTCTGATCGCCTGGACCGTGCGGTGGACATGCGGGCCTGCTTCGGGATGGACGGTGATGATGTCCGCGCCGGCCTGGGCGAAGGGCTCCAGATATAGGTCAACCGGCGAGATCATCAGGTGGACGTCGAACGGCTTGGCGGTGTGCGGGCGCAAGGCCTTCACCACCGCGGGGCCGATCGTGATGTTCGGCACGAAGTGGCCGTCCATCACGTCGACATGGATCCAGTCGGCCCCGGCAGCGTCGATCGCGCGCACTTCCTCGCCCAATTTGGCGAAGTCGGCAGAGAGAATCGACGGGGCGATGAGCGGTGCGGCCATGGCGGTGGATATGGCTCCTTTCCTCTGCTCTAGGCACCACATCTTGGGGCCACAAGCGCGCAAACTCTCGTTTTCCACACAGAAGCCCAGCGAATCACGTGTCGTCGCGCGTATGACTCGGCCTGTCTCGGTTTGACCCAATTTTGCCCAATTCACTTCCTATTCACGACACGAATCGGATTAGGCGCGGACACCAAGGATCAATTGTTCGGCCTATCGGACCAGCGCCCGGACCGGCGCTCCCCTTCCCATCCATCAACAGCAGGATTGACCCTATGAGCTTGCCGAGACGTGCGCGCGCCGCGGCCCTTTCCCTTGCCGGCCTGCTGGCCGGCGCGACACCCGCGGCGGCGCAGGCCGCACCCGCCGGCTGCACCGGAACGCCCAGCGCCACCTGGATCAATGTCGTGCTCGAAGGCGTGCGTTCGAGCCGCGGCCTGGCCGCGGTCACGCTCTATGCCGACAACTCCAGCAAGTTCCTGGTCAAGCACGGGTCGCTGTACGTGGGCCGCAGCCCGGCCCACCAGGGCACCACCCGGACTTGCATCTTCCTGCCGGCCCCGGGCATCTATGCCCTGGCGATCTACCATGACGAAAACGGCAACCAGTCGTTCGACCGCACGGGAATCGGCTTTCCCGCCGAAGGCTACGGCTTCAGCAATAACCCGGCGACGCTGGCCGGCCTGCCCTCGTTCCGTTCGGTCCGCCTGGCGATCCCGCGCACCGGCATGACCACGCGGATCCAGATGAAGTATCCGTAAGCACTGCGCCGCGGCCCCGGGGAAGGCCCCGGGCGGCGTTATCCGTAAATATCCGTGAGCCGCTCCGGCGCCTGCCGTTCGGCCAAGGCGTGGAAGTGCGGATCGTCGACGTCGATCCACCAGGCCTCGCCGATGTCCATCGTCCAGGCGCGGCCCGCGTCGGCCAGGCGCTGCATGCCGTCGGAGAGGCTGCCGGACTTGCCGTCGGCGATCGCCGCGCCGATGGCCCGGGCGAGTTCCGGCGTGGCCAGGAAGGCGCCGCAATCGACCGCATCGTATTCGGGGATCGTCTTGCCGATCGCCACGATCCGTCCAGCTGCGTCGCGTTTGACCCAGGTGGCGTCGTCGGGATCGATCAGCGGGCTGGTGGTGCGGTAGTCGATCCCCAGCGTCACGCCGCGTTCGGGCGAACCGCTCTGCGCCAGGTTCCTCAGGATCTCGGCCGAGAAGATGTGGTCGGCCATCATCAGCAGGTAGTCGCCCGCGATCCGCGCCGCGCCGGCTATGACCGAATAGCCGTTGGGGGTGGACCAGTCGCCGAGCCGTTCGGGCACGATCGGGATACCGGTGCGCTGGGACAGCTCGGCCAGGAAGGCTTCGAGCTGCTCGGCCTCGTGTCCGGTCACCACGACCACGCGCTCGGCTCCCGCCGCCCGGGCCTGGCGCACGCCGAGCTCGATCAGCGGCACGCCCGCGACCGGGGTCAGCGGCTTCGACGGCGAGATGGCGGAAAGCCGGCTGCCGAACCCGGCGGCGATGATGAGGGCGTCCATCGGAGCCTCCAAAAGCAAACGGCGCCGGTCAGGTTGCCTGACCGACGCCGTGCATCGTTTGGTTGTCGCCTACTCGGCCGCGATGGCGGCGTGGGCGATGTATTCCTCGACCATCTGGCCGGCGGTGTCGTCGCTGAACTGCTGCGGCGGGTGCTTGCAGAAGTAGGCCGACGGGCCGATCAGCGCGCCGCCTTCGCCGCGCTCCAGCGCGACCTTGCAGCAGCGGATCGCATCCATGACGCAGGCCGCCGAGTTCGGGCTGTCCTCGACCGAGAGGCGCAGCTCCAGGTTCATCGGCACGTTGCCCCACTGGTTGCCTTCGAGGCGCAGGAAGCAGAGCTTGTTGTCCTTCTGCCACGGCACGTAGTCGGACGGGCCGACGTGGATGTTCTCGTCCTCAAGCCGGGTGGCGAGCATCGCCTGGACCGCTTCGGTCTTCGAGGTCTTCTTGCTGCCCAGCCGCTGGCGGTCGAGCATGTTCATGAAGTCGGTGTTGCCGCCGGTGTTGAGCTGGTAGGTCTTCTCGACCTCCACGCCGCGGGCGCCGAACAGGCTGGAGAGCACGCGGTGGACGATGGTGGCGCCGATCTGGGCCTTGATGTCGTCACCGACGATCGGGATGCGCTTCTCGGCGAAGCGGCGTTCCCACTCGGGGCGGCTGGCGATGAACACCGGCATGCAGTTGACCACGGCGACGCCGGCTTCGAGGGCGCATTCCATGTAGAATTCGGTCGCGTCCTGCGAGCCGACGGGCAGGAAGTTGATCAGCACTTCGGCGCCCGAAGCCTTGATCGCGGAAACGATGTCGTCCTTGGTCGCTTCCGGCTGGTCGGCGACGATGAAGCCTTTTTCGCCGGCGGTGGTCATGTGCTCGGCGACGCCGTCCAGCGTCTTGCCCATGATGACCTTGGCGCCCGTCGCGGGGACGTTGGCGTGGAACACCGTGGTGTTGTTGGGGGCCGAGAAGATCGCCTCTGCAATGTCCTTGCCGACCTTGCGGGCATCGACGTCCACGCCCAGCACGAAGTCCACGTCGCCGGCGCCGTAACCGCCGATGCGGTCGTGGATCAGGCCCTGCGACGAATTGTTCGAACGGTAGTAGGCGACACCCTGGACCAGTGAGCTGGCGCAGTTGCCCACGCCGATCACTGCAACCTTGATTGGCTTCATTTAGACGATCCCTAGTCAGCCAGGCGCCCGCGCGCCCGTTAGTAAACGTGCCTCATTGTTAAAAGCGCCGCCAAAAGCAAGAGGTTTGAGCGTCGCTTGGTCGCGTTGTCCGCGCCGGGGTGGCTCAAAAGCGGCTGGGGAGCGCGGTTCGCCCCATCGCCCGGCAGGCACGGGCCGGCGTGTCGCGAAGCGGTTGCTTGTTCGCGGCACGGCGATAAAGACGGCGCAGAACGCCGCCGGCAGCGGCCGGGGGTCGCTTCTGGGAACGGACGGGGTCGTGAACGCAATCGATGATGGAACTGCCGGTGCCGCCGGCCCGCAGCCCGCGTCGCGGCGCCCGCAGCGCAAGCGCGAGCTCCAGGATTCGCTGAACCACTATCTCTATCATCCGCTCGCCTGGCAACTCGCCCGCCTGCTGGCGAAGACCCCGATCACGCCGAACATGGTCTCGGTGATCGGGGCGATGTTCGTGATCGGCGCCGGGATCGCCTATGCCCAGCCCTGGGGCACGGCCGGGGCCGCGCTCGGCATGGCGCTGCACATGACCTGGCATGTGGTCGACGGCGCCGACGGCGACCTCGCGCGGATGACCGGGCGCTCCAGCCCGATCGGCGAAATGGTCGACGGGCTGTGCGACTATCTCAGCCATGTCGTGCTCTACCTGATCCTGGGCTGGCTGCTGTCCCATCAATACGGCAATGCCAGCTGGTGGCTGACGGTGATCGCCGGGCTCAGCCATGCGCTCCAGTCGAACCACGTCGAGGTCCAGCGCCGCCAGTACCAATGGTGGTACTACGGCACCCCCTGGATCCGCCACAGCCACGGCGAGCAGGACGCGGCCACCCGCAAGGGCGTGTTCGGCTGGCTGGTCTCGCTCTATCTCGCCGCGGCGACGGGAATGACCCCTTATGCCGCGCGGATCGACGAAGTCGCGGAGGCGGCCGCAACCGACCCCGCGCTGCGCGAACGGCTCCATGCCGCGGTGCGGGCCGAGGCAAGGCCGCTGTTGCAGTTCCTCAAGGTGCTGGGACCGAATCCGCGGGCGATCGTGCTGGGCCTGTCGATGCTGGCGGGCAGCCCGCTCTATTACATGCTGTACCAGGCAGTGGCCCTGAACCTGCTGCTGGCCGTCTCGGTCGTCCTGCACAACCGCGCGGCCAAGCGGATGGCTGCGGAGATTTCCGCCTAGGGCCGTTTCACTTGCGTGGAAGCGGCACCGCCCTCTCTCCGTGCTGGCGCCGTCCAGCGGCGATATCTATGGGTGGCCGAGTGGAGGAGCAGGCCGGTGCCGAGCCCGTTTCCGTGCACCCGAAACGAACTCTAGGAATAGCGGGCAGGCGAGGTATCATCCCGCCATGCTCGAAACCCTGGTCAGCGAGGCGGACAGCCTCTCCGATAGTATCACCGCGTTGCGCCGGGCGATCCATGCCGAGCCCGAGATCGGCCTGCACACCCCCAAGACCCGCGATAAGGTCCGCGCCGCCCTGGCCCACCTGCCGCTCGAATGGCGCGAGGGGCCTTCGACCACCGGCCTCGTCGCGGTGCTGAAGGGCGCTGCCGGACCGGGCAAGCGCGTCCTGCTGCGCGGTGACATGGACGCCCTGCCGATGCCCGAGGAGACGGGCCTGCCCTTCGCCTCGACCATCCCGGGCACGATGCACGCCTGCGGTCACGACGCCCATGTCGCGATGCTCGCCGGCGCCGCCGAACTGCTCTGTGCGAGAGCCGGGAGCCTGGCCGGCGAGGTGCTCTTCATGTTCCAGCCGGGCGAGGAGGGCTATCACGGCGCCCGCTTCATGCTGGACGACGGGCTGCTGGGCGGGCGGTCCGATGACCCGCTCCCCGATGCCGCCTTCGCGCTGCACGTCATGCCCAATGCCCCGCATGGACTGATCGCGGGCAAGCAGGGCCCGCTGATGGCCGCGGCCGACCAGCTCGACATCGTCGTCGAGGGCCGCGGCGGCCATGCCTCGATGCCGCACCAGACGCTCGATCCGGTGCCCCTGGCCTGCGAGATCGTCCTGGCGCTCCAGGCCATGGTCACGCGCAGGTTCAATGCCGCCGATGCCGTCGTCGTGACGATCACCCGGATGCAGGCTGGCACCGCGCACAACGTGATTCCCGACCGCGTCACCCTGCAAGGCACGATGCGCTCGCTCTCGCCGGAACACCGCGCGCAGTTGCACGAAACGGTCGAGCAACTGGCCATGGGCCTCGCCGCGGCCCATGGAATGGGCGCCCGGGTCACGATAACCCCAGGCTTTCCGGTGACGATCTGCGACGGCCGCGCGGTCGATTTCGGTGAAGTTGTCGCCCGCGGGATGTTCGGCTCAACCGCCTTCCGGCGCCTGCCCGCCCCGATCATGGGGGCGGAAGACTTCGCCTATGTCCTCGAACAGGTGCCCGGCGCGATGTTCTTCCTCGGCGTCGCGCACGAAGGTGCCGACTGGGGTTCGTGCTGCGGGATCCACTCGACCCGGATGATGCTCGATGAAAGCGTCATGCCGCGCGGCGCGGCGTTCCTGGCCGGGCTGGCCGAGCGGTTCCTGGCCGTGGGCTTTGGCTAACCGGCCGGGACGCGCTCCAGCAGCTCGAAGACGTTGCCGTCGGGATCGCGGCCGTAAGTCGCCTTCATCCCGCCGGGAAACATGGTCACCGGGCAGTGGAAATGCACGCCCGCCGCGCTGAGCCGGGCATAGACCTCGTCGATCCCGTCGACCGCGAAGCCGAAGTGCGAATAGCCGTGATCCGCGACCGGATAGCGGGGGTCCTTGGGCCGCGGCGCGGGCTGGGCGAATTCGAACAGCTCGAGCGAGACATCGCCGCCGGTCATCATGCACATCCGCCCCGCGGCGTCCGTCAGGCCCATCACCCCCGAGAATTGCGGCCCCCCGAAGGCGAAGACCTCGCAATCCTGCACCATCCCGAACATCTCGCGATAGAAGGCGATCGAGCGGTCGATGTCCCGGACCGAAATGCCGACATGATTCATCCGCATGGCGCTTGCTCCCGTCGCCATCAGGCCATTCCGGCGGCACGGTGGCAAGCGGAGTTTGTGCGCAGGGCGGAACTTGGCGCAACCGCGGGGCCGAACCTTCGCACGCGGGCGGACTCGATCACCGAGCTATGGCCTGAGTTCTCCCCGACTGTAGGGCGTGGTTCGGGCATTCCTGTGGATGTTCATCCGGGCCTTCTCCTCAGGCTGGCGTCTCGCAACACCCGGCTTGCCGGATCACACCGGATGAACATCCTCCTGAAAGCTCACAGCTAGTTTCCGATTCGGCTTTGCTGAATCGGGTTGCGGCGCCGGCTCCAATTTTCCGAAGCAGCGGCGCCAAAGAAAAGGGCGCGCGGGACAAGTCCCGGCGCGCCCTTCCTGATATAATTCGCCGAAGCGAAGATTACATCTTCTTGGCAGCTTCCGAAGCGGCGGCAGCGGCGTCCGTGACAGCGCCCGAAGCGGCGGCAGCGGCGTCGGTGGCAGCAGCAGCGGCTTCCGTAGCGGCGCTCGAAGCAGCGGCAGCAGCGTCGGTGGCGGCGGCAGCGGCGTCGGTGGCGACAGCTTCAGCGCTCGAAGCGGCGGTGTCTTCAGCCTTCTGCGAGCAAGCCGAGAGAGCGAGAGCGGCGCCGGCAACGGCGGCAGCGAGAACGATCTTGCGCATGTATGGTAATCCTTGAACAGCGAGTGGACCACGCGCGGCACTTGTCTGGTTAAGACGGCGGGCCCCGCGGAAAGCCTACTGCAAGAGTAGACTTCGCGCGTCAATTAATCGTCTTGGCGCGACGATGCAAGCGCTAGTCGCGAATCACGCTATTCACGCAGTTTTCCAGGAAGGCCCTTCTAGGCGCCGATTGTGGCGCAGATATGACCGCCGAGCGCGCGCTCCGGCTGATTTCCGGTGCAAGTGACAGAAAGCCCAAGGGCCTGCTACACCTCCGAAAATGGCACCCAAGCAGCATCTCTACCTGGTCGACGGATCGGCCTATATCTTCCGCGCCTACCACCGGCTGCCGCCGCTGACGAATCCGCGCGGCGTGCCCGTCGGCGCGGTCTACGGCTATACGACCATGCTGTGGAAGCTGGCCGAGGACCTCAACAAGGCCGATGGCCCGACCCACCTCGCGGTAATCCTCGACAAGGGCAGCACCTCGTTCCGCAACGCGCTCTACGACCAGTACAAGGCCAACCGTCCGCCACCGCCCGAGGACCTGGTTCCGCAGTTTCCGCTGATTCGCGACGCGACCCGGGCCTTCAGCCTCGCCTGCATCGAGGAGGAGGGCCTCGAGGCCGACGACCTGATCGCCTCCTACGCCCGCGAGGCGACCCGGCGCGGCTGGGATGTGACGATCGTCTCCTCGGACAAGGACCTGATGCAGCTCGTCGGCAAGTGCGGCGAGCCCCGCGACGGCGAGTTCGACGGTCCCGGGGGCGGCTGCATCGACATGCTCGACACGATGAAGAATCAGCGGATCGACGTGCCCGAGGTGGTCGAGAAGTTCGGCGTCCCGCCCGAGCTGGTCGGCGACGTCCTCGCGCTGATGGGCGATTCGGTCGACAACGTGCCCGGCATCCGCGGGATCGGGCCCAAGACCGCGACCAAGCTGATCCAGGAGCACGGCAGCCTGGAGGGCGCGCTCGCCGCCGCGCCGGGGATGAAGCCGGGCAAGCTGCGCGAGAGCCTGATCGAACAGGCCGACATGGCGCGGCTGTCGCGCGTGCTCGTCCAGCTCAAGGAGGACTGCGCACTCCCCATCGCGCTCGAGGATTTCGCCCTCACCGCGATCCCGCCCGAGCCGCTTGCCGCCTTCCTCGAAGAGCACGGCTTCTCCAGCCTGCTGCGCCGGCTCACCGGCGGCGCGGGCAGCCCCGGCCCGGCGACCCAGCTCCATCCGGCCAAGCCGGTCAACGCCGCCGCCGCGCCCGCGTCCAGCGGCTCGCGCCAGCCGCTGCCGGAAATGCCGGCGGTCGATCTCGACGCCTACGAATGCGTCCAGACCGCCGAGGCGCTGCAGGGCTGGATCGAGCGCGCCTTCGCCGCGCGGCTGGTGGCGATCGACACCGAGACCTCGATGCTCGACGCGATGCGCGCCGACCTGTCGGGGATCAGCCTGGCGGTGGGGCCGAATCAGGCCTGCTACATCCCGCTCGGCCACGGCGGCAGCGACATGTTCGCCGAAAAGCCCGAGCAGGTGCCGCTGGCCACGGCGATCGCGATGCTCAAGCCGCTGCTGGAAAGCGATGCGGTGCTCAAGATCGGCCAGAACATCAAGTACGACCTCAACGTGCTGGCTCGCCACGGCATGGATGTGGCGCCGATCGATGATACGATGATCGTCTCGTTCTGCCTCGACGCCGGGCGCCAGGAGGAAGGCATCGGCGGCGGCCACGGGATGGACGAGCTCGCCGCGCGCCATCTCGGCCACGCGACGCTCACCTTCAAGGAGGTCTGCGGCTCGGGCAAGAAGGCGATTCCCTTCGGCGAGGTCCCGCTGGACCGCGCTACGCGCTACGCCGCCGAGGACGCCGACGTGACCTGGCGGCTGCACCGGCTGCTCAAGCCCCGGCTGGCGGACGAGGGCGGCACGCGGATCTACGAGCGGGTCGATCGCCCGCTGATCCCGGTCGTCGCGCATATGGAGCGCAACGGCATCAAGGTCGATGCGGGCCGCCTGGCGGGTCTCTCGACCGAGTTCGCCCATGCCATCGGCGAGCTGGAAACCGTGATCCACGGCCTCGCGGGCATGCCCTTCACCATCGGCAGTCCCAAGCAATTGGGCGACATCCTGTTCGACAAGCTCGGCTACAAGGGCGGCAAGAAGGGCAAGAGCGGCCAGTATTCGACCGACCAGGGCATCCTCGAGGGGCTTGCCGCGCAGGGCGCCGAAGTCGCCACGAGAGTGCTCGAATGGCGCCAGCTCTCCAAGCTGCGCTCGACCTATACCGAGGCGCTCCAGGCGGCGATCAATCCGCAGACCGGGCGCGTGCACACCAGCTACAGCCTGGTCGGCGCCCAGACCGGGCGGCTGTCCTCGACCGAGCCGAACCTCCAGAACATCCCGATTCGCACCGAGCTCGGCCGCCAGATCCGCGATTGCTTCGTGGCCGAGCCGGGCAACGTGATCCTCGCCGCCGACTACAGCCAGATCGAGCTGCGCCTCGCCGCGCACATGGCCGACGTGCCGGCGCTGAAGGAAGCCTTCGGGAACGGCGAGGACATCCACTCGCGCACCGCGCAGGAGATGTTCGGGACGGTCGATCGCGACACCCGGGGCCGGGCCAAGACGATCAACTTCGCGATCCTCTACGGCATCTCGCGCTGGGGCCTCGGCACCCGGCTCGGCGTGCCGGCGGACGAGGCCCAGGCGATGATCGACCGCTACTTCGAGCGCTTCCCGGGCATCCAGCGCTATATCGTCCAGACCCTCGAGACGGTGCGCGAGCGCGGCTATTCGGAGACGCTGTTCGGCCGCAAGACCTGGTTCCCGCGGATCAACTCCAAGCACCAGGCCGAGCGTCAGGGCAGCGAGCGCGCGGCGATCAACGCGCCGATCCAGGGCACCAGCGCCGACATCATCAAGCGCGCCATGGCGCGGATGCTGCCGGCGCTGGCCGAAGCGGGGCTGCCGCAGGTGAAGATGCTGCTCCAGGTCCACGACGAGCTGGTCTTCGAGCTGCCCGAGGGCGACGTCGCCGCGGCCACGCCGGTGATCCAGCGGGTCATGGCCGAAGCCGCCGGGCCGGCAGTGACGCTCGACGTGCCGCTGGGGGTAGAGGTCGGCTTCGGGGCGAGCTGGGGCGCGGCGCATTGAGCGAAACATCGCGGTTCAAGCTGCGCCTGAGGCCCAGCGCCCTGCTCGCGCTGACGGTCGTGGCGCTGGGGCTGGTCGGCGGCATCGCCTTGATCCTCTCGACGATCCGCGCCGAGCAGGCGCACCGGGCCCAGGCGGCGCGGAGCAACGAGCTGATCGTCCTGCTGCGCGACCTCGCCCGCGACACGGTCAACGCCGAAACGGGTCAGCGCGGCTATTTCATCACGCTCGACCGGCGATACCTGGCCCCTTACGAGGCCAGCGACGTCCGGGTGCCCGAGGTGCTGAAACGGCTCAAGACGCTGGCCGCCCAGTCCGACGACCCCCGCCAGGCCGGACTGGTCGCGCGGATCGAGGAACTCACCCACCGCAAGTTCGACGAGCTCCAGCGCAGCGTTGTCCTGGTCGAACGAGGCGACCTCACCGAAGCGCGCCGCGCGATCCTGACCGACGAGGGCAAGGAGACGATGGACCGCCTGCGCCTCGCCATCACCGAGCTGGAGGACAGCGAGCGCAGCCGCCTCGACACGGCCCTGGCCGATACGGTCGCCAGCGAGCAGCGGATCGAGCCCTTGCTGATGGCCTTGCTCGTCCTCATCCTGCTGGCGCTCGGCCTCGCTCTCAGCTTGGCCCTGCGCAATGCCGAGGCAGAAGCGCGCGCCGCTCATGCCGCCGAGCTTGCCGAGGCCCGCGATCGCGCGGACCTGCTGGCCCGCGAGCTCAGCCACCGGGTGAAGAACCTCTTCGCGGTGATCCTCGCCCTGATCCGGATGAGCGCGCGCGGCGATGCCGCGGCCAAGCCGGTCACCGACAAGATCGCCGAGCGGGTGACCGCGCTGCTCCGGGCACAGGAGCTGACCCAGGGCGCCGGCGCCGTGCGGCGGGCCGATCTCGACAAGCTGGTGGAAACGGTGCTGGCGCCCTACCGTTCGGGCGAGAGCCATGGTGAGGTCGGCGGGCCTCCGGTGAAGCTCACCGAGCAGCAGACCACGCCGCTCGGCATGATCCTCCATGAGCTGGTGACCAACTGCGTGAAATACGGCGCCTGGTCGCAGCCCGGCGGCAAGCTGGTGGTGAGCTGGGAGCAGGACGAGGCCGCGCCGCTCGCGCTCAACTGGCGTGAGCATTGCTCGCAGACGATCGACGACCCCGGCGATGCCAAGGGCTTCGGCTCCGCCCTGCTCGACGGCTCGGCGCGCCAGCTCTCGGGCAAGCTGACCCGCACCTGGCACGCCGACGGCCTCGAGGTGCGGATCGAGGTGCCGCTGGGGGCCGTTACATAAAGATTGTTCGCACGAAGCCACGAAGAGGCCAGCCCGTGCCGCAGGCCGCGGATTGTCCGGTCCAGCGCCGACGCCTGGAGCAATGGGCGGCCTTGCCGCAGGCACGCCATCTTCGTGCGAAACAAGCTACCCGTGCTTGCTTTCGCGCGTCGAGCTGACCATGCCCGGCGCGAGGAAGCCGATCGGGGTGACTTCCATCGCCCGCCGCTTCAGCTCGCCCTTCATCCTGGCGTACTCCTCCTCCATCTCCGGGGTGACCGTGGCGCGCGAATCGGCGAGCGCGTCGATGAAGTCCTCGGCCGTGACGCTGACCACTTCGGCGCCGCGCTTGCGGATCGCGATCAGGCCGGCGCGGCGGACCACGTCTTCCAGGTCGGCGCCGGTGAAGCGCTCGGTCTCGCCCGCGATCCGGCCGAGGTCGACGTCGCTGGCGAGCGGCATCTTGCCGGTATGGATCTTGAGGATGTGCTCGCGGCCCGGCTTGTCGGGAGTCCCGACATAGACCAGCTCGTCGAAGCGCCCGGGGCGCAGCAATGCGGGATCGACCAGCGCCGGGCGGTTGGTCGCGCCGATCAGCACGACCGACTGGAGCTCTTCCATCCCGTCCATCTCGGCGAGGATCGTGTTGACTACCCGCGCGGTCACCTGCGGCTCGCCGCCGCTGCCGGAGCCGCGGGCGGGAACCAGGCTGTCGATCTCGTCGATGAAGACCACGCAGGGCGCGACCTGGCGGGCGCGGGCGAACAGCTTGGCGATCTGCTGCTCGCTTTCGCCGTACCACTTGGAGAGCAGGTCGGACGACTTGATCGCGATGAAGTTCGCCTCGGCCTCCTTGGCGACGGCCTTGGCCAGCAGGGTCTTGCCGGTGCCGGGCGGGCCATAGAGCAGGAAGCCCTTGGCCGGACGGATGCCGAGCCGGTGGAAGGCGTCGGGGTTCTTCAGCGGCAGTTCGACCCCTTCCTTGAGCTTCAGCTGCGCATCGCCCAGCCCGCCGATGTCGTCCCAGCCCACGTTGGGGACCTGGACCATGACTTCGCGCATGGCGGAAGGCTGGACGCGCTTCTGCGCCTCCAGGAAATCGTCGCGCGTCACCGAGAGGCTTTCGAGCACTTCGGGCGGGATCGTCTGCGCCTCGAGATCGAGCTGCGGCATGATCCGCCGCACCGCCTCGATCGCCGCCTCGCGGGACAAGGCCGCCAGGTCCGCTCCCACGAAGCCGTGGGTCACGCGGGCGAGCTCGTTCAGGTCGACATCCTCGGCCAGCGGCATGCCGCGGGTGTGGATGCCCAGGATCTCGCGCCGGCCGCTCTCGTCGGGCACGCCGACCACGATCTCGCGGTCGAACCGGCCGGGCCGGCGCAGCGCCTCGTCGATCGCGTCGGGACGGTTGGTCGCGGCGATGACCACGATGCTGGAGCGGGCCTGGAGCCCGTCCATCAGCGTCAGCAACTGGGCGACGAGGCGCTTCTCGGCCTCGCCCTGGACCTGGCCGCGCTTGGGCGCGATCGAATCGATCTCGTCGATGAAGACGATCGAGGGCGCGGCCTTCTCCGCCTCCTCGAAGACCTCGCGCAGGCGCTTCTCGCTCTCGCCATAGGCCGAGCCCATGATCTCGGGGCCGTTGATCGTGAAGAAGGTCGCCTCGCTCTCGTTGGCGACGGCGCGGGCGAGCCGCGTCTTGCCGGTCCCCGGCGGGCCGTGGAGCAGCACGCCGCGCGGCGGATCGACGCCCAGCCGCGTGAACAACTCGGGATAGCGCAGCGGCAGTTCGACCATCTCGCGAAGCTGGCGGATCGTGTCGCCCATGCCGCCGACGTCGTCGTAGTTGACGTCGGCGCGGCTGCCGCGCGCCTCCTCGAACTGCTCACGCAACTCGACCTCGGTGTTCTCGTCGATGTGGACGATGCCCTTGGGGCTGGTCGAGACCACGGTGAGGCGGATCTGGGTCAGCGCGAAGGCCGGGGCGTTGAACATGCGCTGGACATGCGGGGGCATGTCGCGGACCTGCTGCTGCCCGGTCGTGGCGACGACATCGCCGGCCACCAGCGGGCGCTGGAAGAAATTGCGCTGGAGCGCCTGGGCCGGGCCTTGCAGACGCATCTCGCGCTGGGCCGGGGCGAAGACCACGCGGCTCGCCGGGCGGCTCTCGGCCTTGCGGATATCGACGTGATCGCCCGAACCGACCTCGGCATTGGCGCGCTGGAGGCCGTCGAGGCGAATCACCTCGAGCCCCTCGTCCTCGGCATAGGCCAGGACAGCGCGCGCGGCGGTGACGCGCTTGCCGGCGATCTCGATCACGTCGCCCTCGGTGATGCCGAGCGCGCCCATCGCGGTCTTGGGAAGCCGGGCGATGCCCTGGCCGCTCTCTTCCTGCCGGGCCGCCGCCACCTGCAGCCGGACCGTCCGCTCGTCCACGCTCGTCGCCGCTTCAGCCATGTTCGGATGCTTCCTGTTGCCGTTAGGCCTGGAAGCTAGGAACTGGCCTCGCGGAATGCAAACCGGCGCCAGAGGCTCCGAAGAATCCGGCGTGGATTCAGGACAAAAAAAGGCCCGGTCGTTGCCGGCCGGGCCTTGGAAGTTTTGGGAGAGGATGCCTGAAAGGCAGGTTCGATATGTTGCAGAGCGGTATTTTGTGCAAGTGCGAAAACCGCACGCCCGGTTGCATAAAACACAACTTGTGGCCAAAAAACCCCCAAAATCCGCGGAGGCGATTGCAAATGTCGCATCGACCGTTCCTTTTTCCGGCACCGGGTTGATTCTTTCAATCCATTCATGTTGCGCTGCAACAAAATCGACTTGACGCTACGGAAAGCTGGCCGGGCCGATCAGGAGTCGCCCTCGGCGCGGGAATCGCCGCCGCCGATTCGGTGGTGGCCGGCGCGGGATCGGCCTTGCCGCCGCAGCCGGCAGCACCGAGGGTCAGCAGCAAGGCCAGCAGAGTTGCGCATTGCCCACTTTCAGATTGTCTTGCCGCTTCCGGTATAGCGCCGTGCCGCAAATCATCATCATCATCGTTGCGAACACGGCAATTGACCTTTCGGACCGGCTGGGCTTTGGCCTGCGCTATCACGACAGGGCGGCAAGGCCCTGCGCCGTGGGTGAAAGGACCCTGGATGGACAAGCTCTACCCCACCGCCGCGGCAGCCCTCGACGGGCTGCTCAAGGACGGCCTGCTGATCGCCTGCGGCGGCTTCGGCCTCTGCGGCATTCCCGAGCGCCTGCTCGACGCGGTGCGCGATTCCGGCGTCAAGGACCTGACCTTCGCCAGCAACAATGCCGGGATCGACAACGAAGGCATCGGCAAGCTGCTGCGCACGCGCCAGGTCAGGAAGATGATCTCGTCCTACGTCGGCGAGAACAAGGAGTTCGAGCGGCAGTACCTCTCGGGCGAGCTCGAGGTCGAGTTCTGCCCTCAGGGAACGCTCGCCGAGCGCATGCGCGCCGGCGGCGCGGGTATTCCCGGCTTCTACACCAAGACCGGCGTCGGCACCCTGATCGCCGAGGGCAAGGACGTGAAGAACTTCGATGGCCAGGACTATATCCTGGAACGCGGGATCTTCGCCGATCTGGCGCTGGTGAAAGCCTGGAAGGCCGACGCCACCGGCAACGTGGTGTTCCGCAAGACCGCCCGCAACTTCAACGTGCCGGCCGCGACCTGCGGCAAGGTCTGCGTGGTCGAGGTCGAGGAAGTGGTGCCGGCGGGGTCGCTCGATCCCGATGCGATCCACCTGCCGGGCGTCTACGTCCAGCGCCTGATCGTCGGCGCGCCCTACGACAAGAAGATCGAATTCCGCACGGTTCGTGAGAGGGAGACCGCATAAATGCCCTGGACCCGCGACGAGATGGCGGCCCGCGCCGCCAAGGAACTGAAGGATGGTTTCTACGTCAACCTCGGCATCGGCATCCCGACCCTGGTGGCGAACCACGTGCCCGAGGGCATCACCGTCACCCTGCAGTCCGAGAACGGCATGCTCGGCATCGGGCCGTTCCCCTATGAGGACGAGGTCGATCCCGACCTGATCAATGCCGGCAAGCAGACCGTCAGCGCGATCCCGCACACGGCTTATTTCGATTCGGCCCAAAGCTTCGCGATGATCCGCGGCGGGCATATCGACCTGGCCGTGCTCGGGGCGATGGAGGTGGCCGAGAACGGCGACATCGCCAACTGGATGATTCCCGGCAAGATGATCAAGGGCATGGGCGGGGCGATGGACCTCGTCGCCGGGGTCAAGAAGATCATCGTCGTCATGGAGCACAACGCCAAGGACGGCAGCGCCAAGTTCATCCCGGAATGCACCCTGCCGCTGACGGGGAAGAACGTGATCGACATGATCATCACCGACCTCGCGGTGTTCCAGCGGGCGGATCACGCTTCGCCGTTCCGGCTGATCGAGCTGGCCCCCGGGGTGACGGCGGAGGAAGTCCGCGAAAAGACGACGGCGAACTATCTTAGCTAACGCATCACTTCCCTCACGGGGAAAGGTCGGGGGGCTTAGCCGCGCCACTCGTCCGTCGCGATGCCCAGCGCGGTGAAGTCGTCCGCGAAGTCGGCAAGGTCGAGCATCCCGACGCAGGCCGCGGCGCCGGTTAAGCGCAGCGTTCCGTCGCGCAGGCGGCGCAGGACCGCCAGGCAGGGGAGCACCGGCACATAGGGGCCGCGATTCGCGCCGGCGATCAGCGTCCATCCCGCCGCGACCGGCGTTCCGTCGGCGGCCACGCCGGTCGTCCGGACCTCCATCGCGCCCATGTCGCGACCGAACGGCACGAGCCAGGTCGCCAGGCGGTGGAGCACTCGCGCGAAGGGCCGCAAGGAGCGCAGCAGCCCCCAGCGCACCGGCAGGCTGAGCAGAAGCAGGCCGAGGTGCATGATCGCCAGCTCGGTCCCGGCATAGAACTCGGCGGCCAGGCGGGGCCGGTGCCGCTCCACCAGCAGGTCCTGGTCGGGCGTGTCGCAGATGCTGGCCCAGCGCCTGCCCAGGCCCTTGACCGGCCAGCGGTGCGTATCGCCCCAGCCCGGCAGGTCCTGCCAGCGGCCCCGGCG
>JASGGH010000003.1:0-84609 GCA_047605105.1 Novosphingobium sp.
CGCCTTCGCGGCGGAACGCGACGCTCATGCCAGCTTGAAGCGGGTAGGCGCCAGCGGCAGGCCCGGCACTGCGGCGCGGCCGCGGTAGAGGAAGGAGTTCGGCTCGCTGGGCACCTGGCCGGCCTTCAGCGTCTCGCCGGCGTCGGCCGCGACCGCAGTGATCCAGAAGTCGCGCATGTCGGCGCCGCCGAAGCGGATCTGGGTGACCCCGCCCCCGGGGGTGGCCAGCGGTTCGAGCAGGGTGCCGTCGGGCCGCATGCGGACGATCTCGGCCTGGTCGTAGCCGGTGACCAGCAGGTTGCCTTCCGCATCCAGCGCCATGCCGTCGCAGTTCGCCTTGTCCAGCAGCTTGCGCCGGTTCGACAGCGCGAGATCGGGCGAGACGTCGAAGGCATAGGTCGCGTCGAAGGTGTCGTTGTAGAACAGTTGCCTGCCGTCCTGGCTCAGCATCAGGCCGTTGGCGAAGCCGAGCTCCGCCGCCGCCACCCGGGCCGTGCCGTCGGCGGCGATGTGATAGATGCCGGCGGGGCGCGGGGTGCCGCCGGCAATGACCATCTCGAGGTCGACCGTGCCGCAGAACATCCCGCCGTGGCCGTCGGCGACCATCTCGTTGATCCCGTTGATCGGCGCGCCCGCGATCTCGCGGATCAGCCACCCCGAGGCGCCGGTGGCGGGATCGTTCCACATGATGCCGTGCTGGCCGGAGGAGAGCACCTTGCCGTCCTCGTTCATCATGATCCCGCCGGTCCACATCCGCTCGGGGTTGAGCGTGGTCACCGTGCCGTCGCGGGCGACGCCGTGCAGGCCGCCGGCGATCACGTCGCTGTACCAGACCGTGTCGCGGGCGTAGTCCACCGCCAGGCCTTCGAGGTAGATGCCACTCGCCAGCTTTTCGTAATTGTCGGGCATTCGGCTCTCCCCGGGTTTGATCCTTGTCGCTCGACGGTGTTAGCCCCGGGGAACCAAGTCAAGCGAGAGGCCCGCATATCGTGACCGCAGCGTTTCTCGCCTTCCTCGCCGCCTTGCTCGCCGGGGTCGGCGCGCGCGACCAGATGCTGATCGCGGCGCTCGCGGCGCGGCGTTTCCTGTCGCCGCCGGTGCTGATCGTCGCGCTGGTCACCGCGGCGGGATCGGGCGTGGCGATCGCCAAGGCGGCGGAGGTCGTGGCCCCGCTGCTCACGCCGAATGCCCGGGTGATGTTCGCCGGCATGGCCGCGGTGGTCGCCGGGCTCGAATGCCTGGTTCTCGGCCCGCGCCGGGCGCCGGAGGAGCCGACGCGCTCGCTGTTCGCCGCGGGGGTGGTGCTGCTCGCGCACCAACTGACCGACGGCGCGCGCTTCCTGGTCTTCGCCGTGGCCGTGGCGACGGCGGTGCCCGATGCGGCGGCCCTCGGCGGCGCGGCCGGCGGCGCGGCGACCGTGCTGATCGGAGCGCTGGCGGGCGAAGCGGTGCTCGCTGCGCGGCTGCGCACGGTGCGGCGGGTGATCGGAACTTTGTTCCTGCTGGTCGGCGCATGGTTGGTGATGCAGGCGCTTCACTGATCGGGTACGATGCCGCCATGGCCAAGGTCGAGATCATCGAGCACGCGGCGGACCGCGACATCGCCGACTGGCTGGAGCCGCGCCTGCGCGCGGCGCTGGCCTTGTCGGCGCAGATTGCGGTGACCGTTCCGGGCGGCGCGACGCCGTTCCCGATCCTGGCCGAGCTTGCCGCGCGGCCGCTGCCCTGGGCGCGGGTCGCGGTCTGGCCGGGCGACGACCGGATCGTCGGCGAGGATCATCCGGCCAGCAACGTCGGCAGGATCCGTGCCCTGCTGGAGCCGGTCGGCGCGCAGGTGGTCGCGCTCGACGAAGCGGCCGACCCGCCGCGCTTCGCGCTGGCCTGGCTCGGCATGGGCGGCGACGGGCACGTGGCCTCGCTGTTTCCCAACACCGACCCGCGCGCCGACGATCCGCTTGTCGTGCGCCGCCTGACCCCCGATCCGCTGCCGCCCGAAGCGCCGTTCGACCGGCTCAGCCTGACGATTCCGGCGTTGCTGAACAGCGACGAACTGCTCTTCGTCATCCGCGGCGCCGACAAGCGCGCGGTGTTCGAGGCGGCGATGCGGGGCGAGAGCGACCTGCCCGTGGCGCGGCTCTTGAAAGCGGCGCGCAAGGTGACCTGTTTTTGTTGAGATCATTGTCTCGCACGAAGCCACGAAGACACGAAGAGGCCTCTCGGCACCGCAGACCTTCTGCTTCGGATCATGCGCTGGGAATATAGAGTGGCTGCGCCGCTCACGAGACATCTTCGTGTCTTCGTGGCTTTGTGCGAGACTTTCATAGCAACGACAACTGCCCATCCGGCGCCGTCTCTTCCTCGTCCCGTTGCCCTTCGAGGGCCGACAAGGTCAGCCCCATCAGCCGGATCGGCTGGGCCAAAGGCAGGACCTCCTCCAGCAGCGCATGGCCCAGCCGGGCGAACTCGGCCTTGTCGGCCACCGGCTGGGCCACCGAGCGGGCGCGGGTGAGCAGGGTGAAGTCGATGTGCTTGAGCTTCAGCGTCACGGTCCGCCCGCTGGCCTCGGCGTGCTCGATCCGTTCCCAGACGATGTCGACGATGTTGCCCAGCGCCTCGCGCAGCGCCGCGCCCGAGGAGATGTCGTGGCCGAAGGTGCGTTCCCCGCCCAGCGACTTGCGCGGGCGGTCGGCGCGGACGCGGCGCAGGTCGATGCCGCGCGCGGCGCGGTAGAGGTAGTCGGCGAAGGTGCCGAAATTGGTGCGCAGGAAGGCGATGTCCCTGGCGGCGAGGTCCGCCCCGGTCGCGATCCCCAGCCGCGCCATCTTCTCCGCGCCGCGCGGGCCGACCCCGTGGAAGCGGCGCACCGGCAGCCCGGCGACGAACCGCGCGCCCTCGCCGGGGCGGATCACGCAGAGGCCGTCGGGCTTGTTCTGGTCGCTGGCGAGCTTGGCGAGGAACTTGTTGTAGGACACGCCCGCGCTGGCGGTCAGCCCGGTCTCCTCGCGGATGCGCGCGCGGATCAGCTCGGCGATCCGCGTGGCCGAGCCGATCCCGCGCAGGTCGTCGGTGACGTCGAGGTAGGCCTCGTCGAGGCTCAGCGGCTCGACGTGCGGGGTATAGTGCAGGAAGATCGCGCGGATCTGCCGCGACACCTGCTTGTAGACCTCGAACCGCGCCTTCCTGAAGATCAGGCCCGGGCATTTCCGCGCCGCCGTGACCGAAGGCATGGCCGAGCGCACGCCGAACTGCCGCGCCTCGTAGCTCGCCGCCGCGACCACGCCGCGCTGCGAGGATCCTCCGACCGCCACCGGCTTGCCCCGCAGGCTCGGGTCGTCGCGCTGCTCGACACTGGCGTAGAAGGCGTCCATGTCGACATGGATGATCTTGCGCAGGTCCGGTGCGGTGTCGTCTTCGTCGTCGGGGCCCGAGTCCATCGCCCGCCTATAGCCGGTTTCAGTCCCCCAGCGGAGGGCGATGCTGCGCCCAGGGGCGCTCGCGCTCGAAGGCGCGGGCGGCGCGCAGGACCAGGTCCTCCTCGTTCGGGCGGCCCATGATCTGCAGCCCTATCGGCATGCCCTCGAAGAAGCCGATCGGCACCGAGGCGCCGCAATAGCCCGCTACGTTGGCGATGAAGGTATAGGCGGTGTACTGGAACGGGGTGATCCCGCTCACCCCGCGCTCGAAGGCGGTGCGGGCGATCACCGGGCAGACGAGCAGGTCGATCTCCTTGAACAGGTCGTCGATATGGGTGCGCGCGCGGTTGCGGACCTCGGGCCTGATCCCCATCGCATAGTCGAGCGCGTTGGGCCGGTCGGACCGATCGCGGATGTAGATCGTGAGCTTGGCGTAGTCCTCGCGCGGCAGCTTCATGGACCAGGTGATCGGGTCGAGCGAATCCGGCAGCACTTCGCGCGAGCGCCCGGCGGTCTTCCACTTGGCGTAGTCGCCGTCGGGCTCGAGCTCGTCCTGCGGGTCCTCGAAGCGGAACGAGGGCTCGCTGTATTGCGCGCCGAGCTTGGCAAATAGCTGCGCCGCCTCGTGGCACAGCGCGACGATGCCGGGTTCGTCGGGCTGGACCCGGCCGAGGTCGGGCGACCAGCCGATGCGCAGGCCCGCGATCCCGTCCTCCAGCGTGCCGAGGTAGTCGGGGGCAGCATCGCCGCGGCTGCGCGGATCGCGCATGTCGGAGCAGGCGATCGTCTGCATGATCATCGCCGCGTCGCGCACGTCGCGGGTCATCGGGCCCATCACGCTCGACAGGAGCTGGATCGGCCAGGACCCGTCGGGCACGCGGCCGCGGCTGGGCGAGAGGCCGAAGCAGCCGTTGAACGAGGACGGAATGCGGATCGAGCCGCCGCCGTCGGTGCCGATCCCGAGCGGGCCGAGCCCGGCGGCGACCGCGACGCCCGCACCGCCGCTCGACCCGCCCGAGGTGCGGCGGCGGTCCCAGGGGTTCTCGGCCTCGCGGCTGACCAGGTTGATCGAGCGGCGGTTGAGCTCGAACTCGGGCAGGTTGGTCTTGGCGAAGAGGATCGCGCCGGCCTGCTTGAGCCGCTCGGAGGCGACCGAATCCTTCTCCGGCACGTGGTTCCTGAACAGCAGCGAGCCGAGCGTGGTGCGCTGGCCCTTGGTCATCACCGAATCCTTGAGGTGGACCGGCAGGCCGTGGAGCAGCGGCAGGTCCGCCGCGCCGCCCGCCAGCCGCTCGGTCGCGGCGCGGGCCTCCTCGCGGTAGTGATCGCCGAAGACCGAGATGAAGGCGCCGAGCCCGGCCTGGGCCTCGACCCGGGCGAGCAGGAACTCGGCGAATTCCAGCGGCGAAAGCTCGCCCTTGCCGAACATCTCGCGCAGCCGCCAGGCCGGCGTCCAGGCCAGTTCGCTATCCGCCATCGATCCTCTCCTTGTCTTCCCGGGCGGCGTTGTGGGGCCGCTGCGCGCGGCGGGCAACCGTGCAAGGCGCCTGCCGGCCTGCTCATGCGTCCAGCGAGAAAGATCGCCTCGAGGGTAGCCAGCGGCGCATAAGTGGCCCATCTAGGCGCCATGCTCGCACCGACAGACCGCACCGGCTCCCGCATGGGGGTGAAGGAATTCGTGGCCCTGATGGCCATGATCCAGGCGCTGCAGGCGCTGGCGATCGATGCGATGCTGCCGGGCCTCGGGATCATGTCGCAGGAGCTGGGGGTCCACGATTCCAACCAGCGCCAGTTGGTGGTCGGCGTGTTCCTGGTCTGCTCGGGGCTCACCTCGCTGTTTCCCGGTGCCCTGGCCGACCGCTACGGCCGCCGCCCCGTCCTGTTCGTATCGCTCGCCGGCTATGTCCTGTTCAACGTGGCGGCGGCGCTTTCGCCCGATTTCACGACGCTGCTGATCTTCCGCGGCCTGGCCGGCGGGTTCTCGTCGGGCCTGCTGGTGATGGCGACCGCGATCATCCGGGACCGCTTCGAGGGCGATCGGATGGCGCGGACGCAATCGCTGGTCTCGATGGTGTTCATGGTCGTGCCGATGGCCGCGCCGAGCCTGGGACAGGCGATCCTCGCGGTAGCCAGTTGGCGGTGGATCTTCGCGCTGATGGCGGCGCTCGGTGCGGCGGTGTCGCTCTGGGCGTGGGTCCGCGTGCCCGAGACGCTGCATCCCGACTTCCGCCAGACGATCCAGCCGCGGGCGATTGCGGCGAACATGCGCTCGGTGTTCCTGACCCGTGCCGCGGCCGGCTATGTGATCGGCATGGCGCTCGTTCAGGGGGCGCTGTTCGGCTACATCAACTCTTCGCAGCAGCTCGTCGCCGAGCACTTTGGCGCGGGCGCGGCGTTCCCCCTGCTGTTCGGCGGGATGGCGCTGTGCATGGCGCTGTGCAGCCTGACCAATTCCCGGATCGTCGAGCGGTTCGGCGCCCGCCGCGTCTCGCACACCGCGCTGCTCGGCTATGTCGTCCTCGGCGCGCTGCAGCTATGGTTCGCCAGCCGCGGCGGCGAGACGATCTGGCACTTCGCCCCGCTGATGACGCTGAACCTCTGCGTCATGGGCTTCATCGGCGCCAACTTCCAGGCGATCGCCCTCCAGCCTTTCGCGCGGATCGCCGGGGTGGCAAGCTCGGTCCAGGCCTTCATGCGGCTGATGGTCGGCTCGGCGCTCGGTGCGCTGATCGGCCAGGCCTACGACGGCACGGCGCGCCCGCTGGCCGCTGCCCTGCTGGCGGCGGGCATCGCGGCGCTGCTGCTGGTCCTCTACAGCGAGCACGGCAAGCTGTTCCGGCGGCTGCACGGGCAGGTCGCGCAGGCTTGATGGTCAGGCTCACGCCCTGGGATGTCTGCGTCATCGGCGGAGGCATCAACGGGGCGGGGATCGCGCGGGACGCCACCGGGCGCGGTGCCGCGGTGGTCCTGCTCGAGGCGGGCGACCTGGCGAGCGGGACCTCGTCCAAGTCGACCAAGCTGATCCACGGCGGGCTGCGCTATCTCGAGCACTACGAGTTCGGCCTGGTCCGCGAGAGCCTGGCCGAGCGCGAGGCGCTGTGGGCCATCGCCCCGCACGTGATCTGGCCGCTGCGCTTCGTCCTGCCTTACGAGCAGGGCCTGCGCCCGGCCTGGCTGCTGCGGCTCGGGCTGTTCCTCTACGACCATATCGGCGGCCGTAAACGCCTGCCGAAGACGCGGACCGTCAAGCTGGCCGATCATCCCGCCGGCGCGCCGCTGAAGCCCGGGCACCGGATCGGCTTCGAATATTCGGACGGCTGGGCCGACGATGCGCGGCTGGTGGTCCTGAACGCGCTGGACGCGCACGAGCGCGGCGCGCAGGTGCGCACCCGCTGTCCGGTGATCAAGGCCGAGCGCTGGCAGGACCACTGGATAGTCCATACGCCCCAGGGCCCGATCCATGCCCATGCCCTGGTCAATGCCGGGGGGCCGTCGGTGCTCGATGTCGAGCGGATCGTGGGTGATGCCCCGGACTACAAGATGCGGCTGGTGCGCGGCTCGCACATCGTGGTGCCGAAACTGTTCGACCACCCTTATGCCTACTTCTTCCAGCTCCCCGACGGGCGGATATTCTTCGCCATTCCCTACGAGCGCGACTTCACCCTGATCGGCACGACCGACGCCGATCACGACGGTTCGCTCGCCGGGGTCCACGCGAGCGGAGAGGAGATCGCCTATCTCTGTGAAGGGGCGAGCCGCTATTTCGCGAGGGCCGTCACCCCCGAGCAGGTGGTGTGGTCCTATGCCGGCGTCCGCCCGCTGATCGACGATGGCTCGGGCCGGCCCGAGGCGGCGACGCGGGGCTACCGGCTGGACCTGTCGGGCGAGAGCGAAGGCGCGCCGCTGCTCAGCGTCTATGGCGGCAAGATCACCACCTACCGGCATCTCGCCGAGGAGGCGGTGGGCCTGTTGGCCGCGCGCCTGCCCATGCTCGGCGGCCCCGCCTGGACCAAGACCCGGCCGCTGCCCGGCGGCGACTTCCCGATCGATGGCGCGGCGGCGCTGCGGGCCGATCTGCGAGCCCGCTATCCGTTCCTGGCCGAGACCGATGCCGAACGGATCGCCAAGGCTTACGGCACGCGCGCGGTCCGCTGGCTCGGCGAGGCCCGCGACTGGGCCGATCTCGGACGGCGCTTCGGCGCCGGGCTCAGCGAGGCCGAGGTCGAATACCTGCGCCGCGAGGAATGGGCGCAGACCGCCGAGGACATCCTCTGGCGGCGCAGCAAGCTGGGCTTGCGGCTCGATGCCGCGCAGCAGGCCGATTTGGCCGAATATCTTGGTTAATAAATGGTTTGCCGCGCAGCATGGCATGCAGCATAGGCCGCGATCTCGCGCCGCGACCGCGCCGGGATCGGCACGTTCCGCGGCGCCGGAAGCAGCGATCGGGCAAAGGCCTGCGCGACGAAGCCGAGCTTGGCCCGCTTCGACGTGGTGACGCGCTGGTCCCACGCCCGCGCGCCTCTTGCGGCCACCTCGCGCCCGATCGCGCCGTAGATCCCCGCTGCCGCCAGCACCGCCCAGCGCTGGCGGAAGCCCAGCCGCGCCGCGCCGATCCGGGCGGCGTCCTCGTAGCCTTGCGCCATGGCGGTCATCCGCCGGATTAGGGGCAGCAGGGCCGCCCGGTAGTGCGGCTTCATGTGTTCGCCGGGCGGGATGTCGGCCTCGGCCAGCCATTCGGCGGGGAGGTAGCACCGCGCCGCCGAATAGTCCTCGCACAGGTCGCGCGCGATGTTGGCGAACTGGAAGGCGAGGCCGAGGTCGCAGGCGCGGTCGAGCGTGTCCTCGTCGTCGGGGGCGACGCCCATGACCACGGCCATCATCACGCCCACCGCGCCGGCGACGTGATAGCAGTAGCGCAGCAGGTCCATTTCGCTGCGGGGGAGCCAGTCGGCGGTGTCGAGCGCGAAGCCGGCGATCACGTCTTCGGCCATCGCCGCGGTGAGGCCGGTCTCGCGGGCGACCACGCCGAGCGCGTCGAACGAGGGGTTGCCGCTGGGCTCGCCGGCCAGTGCCCGAGCGGTCAGGGCGCGGATCGCGGCGAGCCGCCCCGCCGCGCCCGCTTGTTCTCCCAATGCGCCGCCGAGCTCCTGGTCGTCGGCGAGGTCGTCGCAGGCGCGGCACCAGGCGTAGAGCAGCCAGACGCGCTCGCGGGTTCGCGCATCGAACAGGTTGCTGGCGGCGGCGAAGCTCTTCGAGCCGCGTGCGATGGTGTCCCGGGCGTGGGCGACCAGTTGCGCGCGATCCCGGGTGGGCGCGCGGCCTTCGCCAAGCTCAGGCCGAGCGGAGTGGGCATCAGCCGCCGACATTACACCCCCTCATGCCGAGCTTGTCGAAGCACGCTCACAAGTCCGCCGCCTTCATCGCCGTGATCGGCACATGCGGCTCATGGGCAGCCATCCGATCGAGCAGTAGGTCCAGCTCATGCTCGGCGATGATGATCCCCGCATGGGCGGGGCGGACGAAGCCGGTTTCGACCATCTGGCGATTGAAGGCGAGCAACGCGTCGAAGAACCCGAAGGCGTTGAGCAGGCCGACCGGCTTGGCATGATAGCCGAGCTGGGCCCAGCTTACCGCCTCCCACAGCTCGTCCATCGTCCCGACCCCGCCGGGGAGGGTGAGGAATCCGTCCGACAGTTCGGTGAAGGCGAGCTTGCGGGCATGCATGTCGCTTACGACCTGGAGGCGGGTGCAGGCCTGGTTGGCGAGCTCGCAATCGACCAGCGCCTGCGGGATCACCCCGATCACCTCGCCGCCCGCGGCCAGCGCGCCTTCCGCCAGGGTGCCCATCAGGCCCATCCTGCCGCCTCCGTAGACCACGCCGATCCCGCGTTCCGCCAAGGCCCGGCCGACCGCTCCGGCCAGCGCGACATAACGCGGATCGGGCGGTGAGGCGGAGCCGCAGTAGACCGCGAGGCGCTTCACGACCTGCTTCCCTCCCCCGAGGAGAAGGGCTTCATAGGAGGTCTTCCAGCATCAGCCCGGCGGTGGCCTTGGCGCTGCCGACCACGCCGGGAATGCCCGCGCCCGGATGCGTCCCCGCGCCGACGAGGTAGAAGTTCTCGATCTTGTCGTCGCGGTTGTGCCCGCGGAACCAGGCGCTTTGCGTGAGCAGCGGCTCCAGGCTGAAGGCGCTGCCGTGGTAGGCATTGAGGTCCAGCGCGAAGTCGCGCGGGGCGTAGTGGAACTTGGTGACGATCCGGTCGTGGATGTCGGGGATGAACCGCCGCCCGACCTCGTCGAGGATGCGCTTTTCCAAGAGCGGGCCTACCTGGTCCCAGTCGATCGGCAGCTTGCCCTGGTGGGCCACCGGGATCAGCGCGTAGAACGTGCTCTTGCCCGGCGGCGCGACGCTGGGGTCGGTCACGGTCGGGTGGTGGAGGTAGATCGAGAAGTCCTGCGGCAGGACGCCGTGGTCGTAGATGTCCTCCAGCAGCCCCTTGTAGCGCGGGCCGAACAGGATCGTGTGGTGCGGGATGCCGGGCCAGGTTCCCTCGACCCCGAAGTGGACCACGAACAGGCTGGGGGAGAAGCGCCGCTTGGCGAGCTTCTTCGCCATGCCCGGCCCGCGCGGGTTGCTTTCGAGCAGCTCGCGGTAGGTGTGCATGATGTCGGCGTTGCTGGCCACCGCGTCGAACCGCTCGGCCCAGCCGCTGCGGCACTCGACCTCGGTGGCGCGGTTGCCCAGGGTGTGGACCTGCACCACCGGATCGCCGAGCCGGAGCTTGCCGCCGAGCCGCTCGAAGTGCCGGACCATGCCGGCGATCAGCCGGTTGGTCCCGCCCTTGGCCCACCACACCCCGCCGTCCTTCTCCAGCTTGTGGATCAGCGCGTAGATCGAGCTGGTGGTCATCGGATTGCCGCCGACCAGCAGCGTGTGGAAGCTGAAGGCCTCGCGCAGCTTCTCGCTCTTCATGAAGCTGGAGACCATCGAGTAGACCGAGCGCCAGGCCTGATAGCGGGCGAGCGCCGGGGCGGCCTTGATCATCGCGGTGAAGTCGAGGAACGGGACCGAGCCGAGCTTCACGTAGCCCTGGTAATAGACGTGCGCGGCATAGGCGGAAAACTCTTCGTAGCCGGCGAGGTCGTCGGGCGCGATACGGGCGATCTCGCGGGCGAGGGTGGCCTCGTCGTTCGAGTAGTCGAACTGGACGCCGTCGGTCCACGACAGCCGGTAGAACGGGAGGACCGGCATCAGTTCGACGTCTTCGGCCAGGTCGTGCCCGGTCAGCGCCCAGAGGTCGTGGAGGCAGGCGGGGTCGGTGATGACGGTCGGCCCCGCGTCGAAGGTAAAGCCTTCTTTTTCCCAGAAATAGGCGCGGCCGCCGGGCTTGTCGCGGGCCTCGACCACGGTGGTCTCCACCCCCGCGCTCTGGAGGCGGATGGCCAGTGCGAGCCCGCCGAATCCCGCGCCGATCACGCAGGCGCGGCTCATGCCGCTTGCTCCAGCGGGGCGATTGCGCGGCGTCCGGCGAGGGCGACCAATGCGCCGCCTAGCGGCACCGGGGGACGACCGCACAGCACCCTCAGGCGGTCCAGCCGGGTCGAGCGGGCCGCATAGAAGCGTTCGACCAGATTCTCCGGCAGGCGGTAGAACCGTTCGAACACCCGGTAGCGCTGCTCGGGCTCGGCCGCGGCGAAGAGCATCGTGCCGAGCCGGCGGTAGAACCGCGTCGCCCGCCAGTGCGCCCGGGCCCGGGCCTCGACCATGGCGGCGAGCTGAGCGCCGGGCAGGTCGGCATCGGCGGCGATCGCCAGGGCGGTCCGGGCCGCGAAAGGCAGGGTGTAGGAGGTCAGCGGGTGGACGAAGCCCCCCCGCGCGCCCGCCACGGCGACGCCCGGCATGCGCTGCGCCGCCTGGAACGCGGCGAAGTCGCCCCCGGTGATCACCGGCAGCACCCCGGTCTCGTGGGTCAGCGGCTCGCCGTGCCAGCCCTGGGCGGCGCAATAGGCGTCGATCCGCGAGGACAGCGCGCCCCGGTCGAGCCGCGGGCTGTCCTGGTAATAGGTGTCCTCGACGAAGATCTCGTCCGCCCCCAGCGGCAGGACATAGACGAAGCGGTAGCCGCCGAACTGGGCCACCCGGGCGTCCATGATCGTCGGGCGCTCGATGCCGTGGGGCCGATCCGTGCGCAGCTGCCGGCCCATGAAGACCTGCCAGCCGCCGCTGAGCTGCGGCGCGGTGACCGGCCCGCGGCAGTCGATCACGGCGCGCGCCGCGATCTCCTCGCCGCCCGCCAGGATCATGCCGCGTTCATGGAGCGCGGCCACCTCGGCCCGGCGGATCGCCTCGGCCGGCAGGGCGCGGCGCAGGCCGACGTCGAAGTCCTCCGAGGCGAGCGAGCGGTAGGGCGTGGCCAGTTGCCGCGCATAGGCGGGGAAGCAGACGTCGTAGCCCATGTCCCATTCGCTGCGGCGGAAGCCGTCGAGCAGCGCCTCGCCGTCCGGCGAGAGGTCGCTGGCGAACCACGACCAGCGGTGATTGCCGCCCAGGCCCTCGCCCGCCTCGACCAGCACGACCGAGAGGTCCGGCCGCGCCCGCCGCAGGGCGAGCGCGATCAGTCCGCCGGCCAGACCGCCCCCCGCGATCGCGATATCGAATTTGTGCCCGGACATTCGGGACGAGTGTAACGCCTCGCGGCCATTGCGCAAAGCCGCCGCGCGCGTCATCACCCGCGATGATGAGAGAGGGGCTTGCCATCACTTCGGCGACGTCCGCCGACGCGGCGGAGATCGCGGCGCTCTACGCGCATCACGTGCTGCACGGCGTCGCGACCTTCGAGATCGTGCCTCCCGATGCGGAGGCAATGGCCCGCCGCATCCGCTCCAGGCTCGACGCCGGCCATCCCTGGCTGGTCGCGCGCGACGCCGGCGGGACGATGCTGGGCTATGCCTATGCCGGCCGCTTCCACCCGCGCGAGGCCTATCGCTTCACTTGCGAGGATTCGATCTACCTGGCGCACGACCGCCTGGGCCGGGGCATCGGCGCGGCCCTGCTGGCGGCGCTGATCGAGGCTGCCCAGGCCGTGGGCTTCCGCCAGATGATCGCCCAGATCGTGGTGCTGCCGGAGGGAGGCGAGGGCGCCTCCATCCCGCTGCACCGCCGCTTCGGCTTCACCGAGGCCGGGCGCACCCGGGCGGTCGGGCGCAAGTTCGGGCGCTGGCTCGACGTGATCACCATGCAGCGCGCGCTCGGACCGGGCGATGGCGCGCCGCCCGCGAAGGAACCATGACCTCGCTGCTCCCGAACCGCCGCGGCGCGCTCCTCGCGCTCGTCATGGCGCTGGCCTTCGGCGTGATCCTGCTCGCCATGGGGCGCGGGGCGATCTGTCCCTGCGGCACGGTCAAGCTGTGGTCGGGCGCCACCGCCGAGAGCAGCCAGCACGTGGCCGACTGGTACGCCTTCAGCCATCTGATCCACGGCCTGCTGTTCTACTTCTTCGCGCATGTCCTCTGGCGGCGCTGGCGGGTGTTCGGCGGCAAGCCCGCGATCCGGGCCCTGCCGATCGCCGTGGCCTTCGAGGGCTTCTGGGAACTGCTCGAGAACTCGCCCCTGATCATCGAGCGCTACCGCGCGGTGACCGTCAGCCTGACCTACAACGGCGATTCCGTGCTCAATTCGATGGCCGACATCGGCTGGATGAGCGCGGGCTTCCTCATCGCCAGCCGCCTGCCGCCCTGGGCCAGCGCGGCGCTGGCCGCGGCCTTCGAGCTCTTCACCCTGGCCATGATCCGCGACAACCTGACCCTCAACGTGGTGATGCTGGCCTGGCCGGTCGATGCGATCCGGGCGTGGCAGGCGGGAGGCTAGCGGCTGTCCCGATTGGATCGACGCCGAACGGCTGAGGTCGGTTCGATTTGAACAGGGCTAGCGCAGCCGCTTCACCAAAATCGCCCCGCCCGGCCTTTTCTGGACCTCGAAATTCGGCAGCGATTCGAGCAGTTCCGACAGCCGCGAGAAACCATAGCTGCGCGCGTCGAAGGAGGAGCGGTTGGCGGCGCGCTGGCCCATTTCGGAGATCGTGGTGAAGCCGTTCTCGTCGCGCTTGGAGGCCTTCCAGGCATCTCCGAGCAGCTTGACGAGATCCGCGCCGACTTCCGGCTTGGCTTGCGGAGCGGCGTCCTTGGGGTTCTGCACGTCGGCTTCTGCGACCGCGCTTACCGCGCTGACGTCGATGAAGCGGGTGCAGGCCTGGCGGAAGCCCTCGGGGGTGCGCGCGGTGCCGAAGCCGTAGACCGGCAGGCCGTTCTGGCGGATCCGGGTGGCGATCGGCATGAAGTCGCTGTCGCTCGACATGATCCCGAAGCCGTCCACGCGCCCGCCGTAGAGCAGGTCCATCGCGTCGATCGTCATCTTCATGTCGGTGGCGTTCTTGCCCTTGGTGATGTCGAACTGCTGCTGCGGCTCGATCGCGTGGCGGTGGATCAGCGCGGTCCAGCCCTTGAGCCCGGGCTTGCTCCAGTTGCCGTAGGCGCGGCGGATATTGACCGTGCCGAGGTCGCCGAGGATCGTCAGGACGTCCTCCAGGCTGTCGGCGCGCGAATTGTCGGCATCGATCAGCAGGGCGATGTTGCTGGCGTGGAGGGCGTCGGTAGTCGGCATGAGGCGATCCTTTACGGGAGATCGCCCTGTTTCACACCCCTCCGGCAAGCACAAGCGCGGCCGGCGCGCTCAGAGACCGCCTCGAAAATCGCGAAAGAGCGATTTTCGAGGCGGCACCGGTCCGTTCCCCCGCCCGGTCACCCAACGTCAGTATTCTATGGGTGGCCGGGCGGGGGAGGGCGCGCGCCGGGGAACGCTTGGCCGCGTCAGCGATTAATCCCGTCATGAACCGCGCTCACCTGCCGCTTGCGGCGCTCGCCCCCGGTCTGGCAATCACTCTCGGCCTGGCCATCGCAACCCCCGCCGCGGCGCAGGAAGTGCCCGAGGGCACCGGCGGCGTCTTCGAGGGCGACTGGCTGATCGTCGGCGGCGGCGCGATCTACGGGCCGAGCTATGACGGCTCTGACGACTATGTGATCGATCCGGTCCCGGCGATCCAGGGCAAGCTCTTCGGCATCGGGATCAACGCCAAGCCTTCGGGCCTCAGCCTCGACCTGATCAACGACGGCGGCAACAAGGTGAGCTTCGCGGTCGGGCCGAGCGCGCGGCTGCGCTCCAACCGCGCGGTGCATATCAAGGACCCGGTGGTCCAGCAGCTCGGCACGCTCAAGCGCGCGATCGAGGTGGGCGGGAATGTCGGGATCAGCTTCAACAAGCTGCTCAGCGGCTACGATACCCTGACCTTCAGCGCCGATGTCCGCACCGACATCAACGGCTCGCACGGCGGCGTGGTGATCAATCCGGGGCTGAGCTATTTCACCCCGCTCAGCAAGGGCATCGCGGTGGTCCTGGGCGCCGAGGCCGAGCATGCCGACGACAAGTTCATGAACTACTACTTCTCGGTGACCCCGGCCGGCAGCGCGGCGACCGGCGGCGTCTTGCCGGCCTATCAGGCCAAGGGCGGCTGGCGGAAGATCGGCGGCTCGGCGATCGTCGCCTTCGACCTCGACGGCGATCTGACCAACGGCGGCCTCGCGCTGGTCGGCTTCGGCAGCTACAGCCGCCTGATCAACGATGCGGAATTTTCGCCGATGGTCTCGCAGCGCGGTTCGCGCGACCAGTGGAACGGCGGGCTGGGCCTCGCCTTCTCGTTCTGATCGGCCGTTTGAAGGCTTGCGCCGCCTCCCCGTCTCCCGCATGACAGGTGCGGGGACAAAGGGGGTATCGCCTTGAAGAACATCGCTGTTTTGCGGTGCTCGCCGTCGGCCTGTGCGCCGCGCCGGCCTGGGCCGACGAGGCGCCGTCGATCGCGACCGAAAGCAGCGTGTTCAGCGGGGATTTCCTGATCGTCGGCGCGGGCGCGGTGGCCGGGCGGATCGGCGGGATCGGGATCAATGCCCGCTCCTTCGGCCTGGCGCTCGACCTGATCCCCGACGCGGACCGCAAGGGCGGCATCGGCTTCACCCTGGGGCCGGTGCTGCGCTACCGCACCAACCGCTCGGGCCGGATCGTCGACGATGTCGTCGCCAAGCTGGGCAAGCTCAAGGGCGTGGTCGAGGCCGGCGTGGTCATCGGGATCGACGCCAAGCACGTGCTGAACCCCTACGATTCCCTGAGCTTCAGCGTCGACCTGCGCTGGGACGTTTCGGGCTGCGGCTCGGGGCTGATCGTCGCGCCGGGGCTGTCCTGCCTGGGAATTCCGGTGACACCGCAATCGGGAATCGCGCGCCTGGAGCAGGGGGGCACTTGGCCGGCCGGCCCGCGAAAGGCTTGGAGTTCGCAGCCCGATCGTCGCGACGCCGGCTGATTGCGGTCCGATCTCGTTTGCAATCGATACGATTGCCAAAGGAAACCGCCAAAGGGAAACGGGGGCGCCAAAGGAAAACGGGCCGTGCGATGCACGGCCCGTTCCCTGTTTCGGCAAGTGGCTGAGCCCGAGGCTCAGAACTTGATCGAGGCGCCGATGCCGCCGCCGACGGCGTCTTCCGAGAAGCCGACGTTGAGGCCGAGGCCGACGCCCGAGTCGGTGACGTACTGGGCCTTGACCGCACCACCCCATTCGCCCTGGAAGTAGCCGACGCCGGCGCTGATGCCGCCTTCGCCGTTCGCCAGGTTGAGCGGAGCGGCGTTGGACGCGAAGCCCATCGCAACGCCCTGGTACGCCTTGTCGACGCGCCGGTTGGTGTTGTCCAGCTGGGCCTGGTAGGCGTACAGCTGACGGCCGGTGACCGCATCGGTCGAGGTCGAGCTGATCGTGCCGTCGGTCAGGCCGGTGATCTTGCCGCTGCTCGAACCGTTGATGACGATCGTGCCCGAGGTGATCGAGCCCGTCCCCGTCGTGATGCTGCCGCCGGAAGTCGAGATGGCGCCGCCGGCAGTCGCGATGGCCGCACCGTTGGTGGTGATGCCGCCGTTGGCCGACAGCAGGCCGCTGAGGGTCGAGGTGCTGGTGACGACCAGGGTATCGGTGGTCGTGCCACCGGTCACGGCAGCACCGCCGCTCAGCGTGGCGAGGCCCGAAGCGGTGACAGTGGTCAGCGTGGTATTGCCGGTAACGCCCAGGGTGCCGCCCACAGTGGTGTTGCCGCCAAGGGCCGCATCACCGGTCACGCCCAGGGTGCCGCCGACAGTGGCGTTGCCGCCAACGGCCGCATTATTGGTGACCGACAGCGAGTTGAGAGTGGCAAGGCCAGTCGTGGTCAGCGTGTCGGTCGTGATATCGCCGGTGTTCGTGATGCCGGCCGAAGTCGTGGCACCCTGCAGATCGGTCGTGCCGGTGACGGTCAGGGTATCGGTGGTCGTGCCACCGGTAACGGCAGCGCCGCCGTTCAGTGTGGCGAGGCCCGAAGCGGTGACAGTGGTCAGCGTGGTATTGCCGGTCACGCCCAGGGTGCCGCCCACAGTGCTGTTGCCGGTAACGGCCGAATTGCCGGTGAAGGTCGCATCGACGCCCGAAACGTTGCCGGTGAACGTACCGTCGACGCCCGAGACGTTGCCGGTGAACGTGCCGTCAACGCCCGAGACGTTGCCGGTGGCGACGACATTGCCGCCGATGTTCGCATCACCGGTAGTGCTCAGGGTATCGGTTCCGATGTTGCCCGTGTTGGTGATGCCGGTCGTGGTGGTCAGGCCGGTCACGTCCAGGGTGCCGCCGACAGTGGCGTTGCCGCCAACGGCCGAATTGCCGGAGACCGTCGAGTTGCCGGTGACGGCGCTGTTGCCGGAGACCGTCGAGTTGCCGGTGACGGCAAGATTGCCGCCCGCAGTGATGTTGTTGGCGCCGATGATGTCGCCGCCACCGAGGTTGAGGTTGTCACCGCCGGTTGAGAGAGTGCCGCCAGCGTTGCCGTTGTCGGCGGTGCCGTCGTCGGTTTCGATCTCGACACCACCGATAGTGACTTGCGCGAAGGCCGGAACGACCGACAGCGCCAGACCGATGGCAGTCGAGCCTGCCAGCAGTACCTTATGAGTAGTCTTCATTGTATTTCCCCTTGAGGATTCCCCGCCACAACAGCGAGTCAGGTTAAGCGAACCAGACTGTTTTTATTATGCGAAATCGTTCGACCCGTTTTTCCCGAGAGGAAGCCTTGCCCCGATGATGCCCCATGACCCTACATGCGCCATCCCTGACAGACAAACCCCTGCTCAGAGCAAGGAAGTGCCGCAGGCCAAGAACAGCGTCAAGCGGGAAAGCGCATTTTTCGGGGTGGGGCGGTAGACATAACAAGATTGCCTGTTGCCGGGGCAAGACGAGCTACCTCCGGGCCATGGCACTCCGGTGTTGCAGATGCAGCAAAACGATCGTGCCGAGCTGGTGGGATCGCATCAGTTGTCGACCGCGCATGATAGACATATCATTGAAATTACTTGGATTTATGCACCTGGCACGGCCTTTGCTGAAGGCTCCCCCGACACCTGGCGCGAAGGGCGCCTGCAATAATGGGGAAAGTCGTTGTTCAATTTTGCCACCCGTACCGCCGTTTTGATCGGCACGTCCGCCATCTCGCTCACCGCAGCCGCCCCGGCCTTCGCTGCAGATGCGGCGGACACAGCCGCCGATGCCGCCGCCAGCGCAGATGCCGGCGACGCGGGTGACTACGGCGGCGAGATCATCGTCACCGCAGGCCGGCGCGAGGAGCGGCTGCAGGACGTGCCGACCGCGGTCTCGGCGCTGAGCTCGGACCTGTTCCAGCTGAACGGCGTCGGGCGTTCGGCCAACGAGGTGCTGAACTTCATTCCCAATGCCTCGGCCGGCACCCAGCAGCACGGCCGCCCGCGCTGGTGGATTCGCGGGATCGGCGCGGGGCAGCAGCAGCTCGACCTCGCCAGCCCGGTCGGCTTCTATCTCGACGACGTCTACATCTCGAACGCCAGCGCCACCGGCCTGCCGCTGTTCGACATCGAGCGGGTCGAAGTCCTGCGCGGGCCGCAGGGCACGCTGTGGGGCAAGAACACCACCGGCGGCGCGGTCAACGTGATCACCAAGCGGCCCCAGTTGAGCGGCGAGCAGGACAATTACGTCAAGCTAGAATACGGCTCCTACGACAACAAGATCGCCGAGGGCGCCGTGGGTGTGGCGATCGTGCCGGACAAGCTGGCGGCGCGCTTCTCCTTCCGGCTCGATCACCGCGACGGGCGGTTCGACAACCTGTTCACCGGCGACAAGTCGAACAAGATCGGCGACGACGTCTTCCGTGGCCAGATCCTCGCCAAGCCCACCGAGAACCTGACCGCGCTGTTCCAGATCCATTACCGCAAGTACGATACCGACGGGACCTATTGGAACACCGAAACCTATCCCGCCGGCGGCGTCTTCCGCGGCGGCTACACCCCCTCGACCGATCTCGACACGGTCAGCACCAATGCCGGCGAATGGAGCCGGACCAGCCAGCTCGGCGGCTCGTTCCGGCTCGACTGGGATCTCGGTGGGGTAACCGTGACCTCGATCACCGGCTACGAGCGCTGGAAAAGCCGCTCGATCGGCGACGGCGACTACACCCCGATCGAGATCTCGCGCTCCTACAGCGAGGCCCGCTCGCGCCAGTGGACCCAGGAGCTGCGGCTGACCTCGCCCAAGACCGGGCGCTTCAGCTGGATCGCCGGACTGTTCTATTTCAACGAGAACATCCGCTCGGATAGCTACACCGCCAAGCTGCCCGCCGGGGTGGTCCCGGCGCTGTCGTCCACCGCCGATCCGGCCTTCAGCCTGACCAGCTACAACCACAAGGCGGAGAGCGGCGCCGTCTTCGGCAGCGCCACCTATGAGTTCACCGATGCGCTCAAGCTGACTGCGGGCGCTCGGTTCACCCGCGAGACCAAGACGCTGCAGTTCAATCGCGTCAACGCCGTGGCTGGCAACGTGGCGGTCGGAGGTGGTGTGGTCGTGCCGTCCTGGAGCAACTACGTGCATTGGTGGGACAGCTATACCGGCAATTTTAGCACCGCCGGGACCTTCGCTGACAACCTGGCGCGGACCTGGGACGCCTTTACCTACGACATCACCCCGTCGTGGCAGATCGACCGCAACAACCTCGTCTATTTCAAGTTCTCGCACGGCATCAAGTCGGGCGGGTTCAACACCGCCGCGACCTTGCCGATCGCCCTGACCGAGGTCCGGCCCGAGCGGCTCGACGCCTTCGAGCTAGGCTACAAGTCGACCTGGTTCGACGGCAAGCTGACCTTCAATGCGACCTATTTCCACTACAACTACAAGGACATCCAGGTGAACGTCGTCGGCCCGAACCCCGGCGCGGTCGGCGGGGCGACGGTCTCCTACCTGCAGAACGCGGCCAAGGGCACGGTCGATGGCGCCGAGTTCGAACTGACCGCCCGCCCGACCGAGCGGCTCAGCCTCAATGCCGCGGTCGGCCTGCTCTACACCCGCTTCGACGAGTTCCAGGTCCTGAACGGCGGGGCCAACCTGGCGGGCAACGAATTCGTCCGCTCGCCGCACCTGACGCTGAACGTGGGGGCGAACTACACGATCCCGCTGGGCGACGCCGGCAAGCTCGAGCTCGCGGCGGACGCGCGCTACCAGTCGAACCAGTACTACTTCGTCAATCCGCAGAACACGACGCGTTATCTGCTCAACCAGCCCGGCTACACCCTGGCCAACGCGCGGATCACCTATACCACCGCGAACGACCGGATCAGCGCGTCGGTCTTCGTCAACAACCTGCTCGACACGGTCTATCGCAATCACTCGCTCCCGGCTTTCGCTGCGGGGACGGTCAACGGCGATACGGTGCAGTACGGTGATCCGCGCACTTTTGGGGGCTCGCTGATCGTGCGGTTCTAGGGCTGAGAGGAGGAGGGGGCGCTGCGGCGCTTCCTCTCGTCACAGTCGCCGCTGACCGATTGCGCCTTAGAGCCCCAGCCGGCCGAGAATGCCGCCGTCGACCTTGATGTCGCAGCCCGAGACGTAGGAGGCTGCCGCCGAGCAGAGGAACTCCACCACCGAGGCGATCTCGTCGCCGTCGCCGAGGCGGGCGAGCGGGACCTGCTCGATCATCTCGTTCATCTTGGCGCTGACTTCCTTTTCGGCGCGGCCCATGGCCGTGTCGATGAATCCGGGAGCGATCGAGGTGATCCGCGCGCCGCGCGCGCCGAAGGCGGTCGATTCGTGCCCGACCAGGGCGATGACCCCGGCCTTGGACGCCGGATAGGCCGTCTGCGGGCTCTGCGTCGCCGCGGCGACGAGCGCCTGGGCGTCGCCGCCGAGCCAGGCCTTGAACTGCTCGGCGAACATGCCGTGGGGGATCATGTAGGCCGAGCTCGACGAGATCAGCACGGCGCTGCCCCCGGCGGCGAAGCGCGGGCGCAGCGCTGCGACCAGGCGCTGCGTGGCGAAGAGGTTGACCTCGAGGATGCGCGGCCCGTCGGCCATGGTCGGGGACAGGCCGGCGGTGTGGACCAGCACGCCGATCGGTGCGTCGCCGAGCTTGGCCAGGACCTGGGCCGGGAACCCGGCGGCGGAAACGTCGCCGGCCAGCGTCTCGACCTCGGCGCCCTTGCCGCGCAGCTCGGCCGCCAGGTCGGCGAGCGGGGCCTCGTGCATGTCGCACAGGACCAGCCGGCGGCCCGGCGCGGCGAAGCGGAGCGCGCTCGGGCGGCCCATGCCCCCGGCGGCGCCGGTGATCACGACGATGCCCAGGTCGGCGGCGTTGAGGCCGGTGGGAGAGGGGGTGGTCATCGCGCGGTCCGTTCTGCTGGCTGAAGGAAAAGTCAGGCCCGCATAGTCGGGTCCTGCCGCTTCTGCACGCAAAAGGCGGCGCCATGGCCCGGGAACGCTGATTGATCGCCGCGGCGGAACGAGCGCGGGCACCCCATGCGAACAGGGGCCTCAGGCCAGCCGCGACGATGCGACCGGCGCGAGCCGCGGGGTCAGGGCATGGATGGCCAGCAGCGCCAGCAGATAGGCGCTCGCGCAGATCGCGAAGAGCACCTCGTAGCTGCCCCCGGTGCTGTCGAGGATATAGCCCGTGAACAGGGCCATCCCCATGCCGCCGAGCGCGCCCACGGTCCCGCCGATCCCGACGACCGAGCCGACCGCCCCGCGCGGGAACATATCGGAGGGGATCGTGTAGAGGTTCGCCGAGAAGGCCTGGTGCGCCGCGGTGGCGAGGCCGATGACCAGCACCGCCGCCCAGACGTTGTCGAGACCCTGCGCGAACCAGATCGGCACGACGCACAGCGCGCAGAGCAGCATGGTGACCTTGCGCGCGTAGTTCGCCGTGCGGCCCGCCTTGATCAGCCGCGACGAGAGCCAGCCGCCGGCCACGCTGCCCACGTCCGAGATCAGGTAGATCGCGGCGAGCGGCAGGCCGAAGGTCTTGAGATCGAGGTGATAGCGGTCGAACAGGTAGCCCGGCAGCCAGAACAGGAAGAACCACCAGATCGGGTCGATGAGGAACTTGCCGAGGGCATAGGCCCAGGTCTCGCGGACGAACAGCAACTTGCCCCAGCCGATCGTCTCGACCGGATCGGCCGGGTCCTGGCGGATCCAGGCGAGCTCGGCCGGGGAGACGCGGGGGTGCTCGGAGGGGTGGCGATACATGACCCACCACGCGGCGAGCCACATCACCCCGAACAGGCCGGTCACGTAGAAGGCCACGCGCCAGTCGAACCACAGGACCAGCGCGGGGACCAGCAGCGGGGTGATGATCGCGCCGACGTTGGCGCCGGCATTGAACAGGCCGATGGCGAAGGCGCGCTCCTTCTGGGGGAACCATTCGGTCACCGCGCTGATGCCCGCGGGGAAGTTGCCGGATTCGCCGATGCCCAGTCCGAATCGCGCCGCGGCGAAGGAGGCGACCCCGCTCGCCAGGCCGTGGGTCATGTGGCTGACCGTCCAGATCACGATCGCCACGGCATAGCCCAGCCGCGCGCCGATCTTGTCGACGATCCGACCGAAGCCGATGTAGCCGATCGCGTAGGCGAGCTGGAACCAGAACACGATTTCGGCGAAGTCGCTCTCGTTCCAGCCGAACTCGTCGCGCAGCGTCGGCTTGAGCACGCCGATCATCTGCCGGTCGACGTAGTTGATCGCGGTGGCGGCGAACAGCAGCGCGACGATCACCCAGCGGTAGCGTCCGCCCGGCGAGGTAACTTGCGTCCGGGCCGAATCGGTCGCTGCGGCTGCCTGCTCCATCCCACTCTCCTGTCGGGCCGGGCTTTGCGCCGTGCCCCTCGATTCATCGTTCGGCCATGTCCGTCAGCCGGCACTCCAGCCTGCCGTAGTCGCCGAAAATGGCCGTGAACGTCTGCCCGGGCGCGACCTGGTGCACTCCGGTGATCGCACCGCTGGAGACCCACAGCCCGCGCGAATAGTCGATGCCCCGCGCGTCGAGATTGGCCAGCAGGAAGCGCACCGCGCCGTAGGGCCCGTCGAGCATGGTCGCGGCCGTCGCCGCGCCGACCTCGGCGCCGTCGATCAGGCTGCGCACGGGGATCGCGCAAAGATCGATGTCGCGCCAACTGTCGAGCGGCGCGCCTAGGACCAGGCCGGCATTGTTGCCGAAGTCCGAAGCGGTGACGCAGGGGCCGTCGGTGTTGATGCCGGGGTAGGGCGAGCTAGCCACCTCGATCCCCAGCCGGACCTCGTCGATCAGCGCCTTGGTGGCGGCATCGTCCCGCGGCGCCGCGCCGCGGTGGCCGGCCGCGACGTGCAGCAGGAGCTCGGCCTCGCCCGCGGCGAAGCCCGTGCCGAACACCGGCATGTCGGGCACTTCGCCCCTCGCGGCTTCGACCGCGGTGCCGGCGAAGATAGGACCTGCCAGGCGGTTGGTGCCGAGCCGCGCGTCTTCGGGCGGATTGATCCGGCCGACCTTCCAGCCGAGGATCTCGCGGCCGTCGAGCGCGATCGCGCGGTCCTGGATGCGGTAGGCCTGGGCGAGGTCGCCGGGCCGCTCGCCCGGATAGGCGGGCAGGCTGCGGCCGGAGCGCCGCGCCGCGACGAAGGCCGCGGCAATCGCGTCACCGGCATCGATCGCTGCGCTGCTGTCGCTCAAGTTCGCCCCGTCCCGTGGTGGTTGTCTGCTCTCTGGCAGCAGCTAAAGGAAACCGGTGTCATTGGCAATAATCTTTGCTTGCCGCTCGGCGGATTTTTGTTTTCAGAGGGTCACGCCGCGCTTCCAGATCGCCATTCCGCGCTGTCCGTTGCGCTCGGCGCCGCAAGGCTCGCCGCTCGCGAAAGCGACGATCCGGTCGAGGAAATCGGCGTCGACGGCCTCGGGGCCCGCCTCGAAGACCCGGGTCGCGTCGAAATCGATCCAGTGCGGTTTCGCTGCGGCCAGGGCATGATTCGAGGCGATCTTGATCGTCGGGATCGGGCAGCCGAGCGGTGTGCCCTTGCCGGTGGTGAATAGCGCTACGGCAACGGTATCGTCGGGATGGACGATCATGCAGCCAGAGGGTGAAATCGTGCGCGCGGAAGGCGAAGGCATGGCGCAGGCTGATTGGGAAACCGGTGTCAACATTGCCTTGCGGCTCCGCGCAAGGCAAGGCTAGGTATGACTGCGAGGGTGGCCCGCGCCGCCGTCGGGAAGGGAAGTGCATGGGCCTGAAAGGCACCCGGGCGGGACAGCCCACGATCAACGACGTCGCGCGCCTGGCCGGGGTGTCCAAGAAGACCGTGAGCCGGGTGATCAACCGCTCGGCGCTGCTGGGCGACGCGACCCGCGAGAAGGTCGAGGCGGTGATCGCCGAGATCGGCTACGTTCCCAATCCCCAGGCGCGGGCCCTGGCGCTGCGGCGCAATTTCCTGCTCGGACTGATCCACGACAATCCCAACGCGCAGATGGTCCTGAACTTCCAGGAAGGCGTGCTCGATGCGATCCGCACCACCGAGTTCGCCCTGGTCGTGCGCCCGGTCGATCGCCACAGCCCGGCGCTGTTCGACGACATCCGCAGTTTCATCGAGCAGCAGCGCCTGTTCGGAGTGATGATCCTGCCGCCGCTGTCGGAGAACGACGCCCTCGCCGCGCTGTGCCGCGAGCTCGGCTGCACCTATGTCCGCATGGGCTCGGCCTCGCTCGACGATCCGGCGCACCTCGTCCAGTCGAACGACCGCCAGGCGGTGCGCGCGGCGGTCGAGAACCTGATCGACCAGGGGCACCGCCGCATCGGCCTCGTCGCGGGGCCCGAGGGGTTCCGCTCGGCGCACGAGCGGCAGGAAGGCTGGCGCGATGCGCTCGAGGGGCGCGGGCTGGCCGCCGGGCCGGAGCTCATCGCCCGCGGCAACTACACCTTCGAGACCGGCCGCGACGCCGGGGCCGCGCTGCTGGGCGCGAAGCCGCGGCCGAGCGCGATCTTCGCCAGCAACGACGTGATGGCGGCCGGCGTGCTCCACGCCGCGCGCGAGCGCGGGCTGGCGGTGCCCGAGGACCTCTCGATCGTCGGCTTCGACGACACCGCGATCGCCGCGACGATCTGGCCGCCGCTGACCACGGTGCGCTGGCCGATCCGGGCCATGGGGCGCTCGGCCGCGCTCAAGCTGATCCGGCCCGAGGCGGCGCAGGACGAACAATCGCTGTTCCTCACCGAATTCATCTCGCGGGCTTCGGTCGCGGCACCCTCCGCCTGACGGCGGTGGGTCGATAGTGGCTTGATCGCTTTGTTGACACCGGTTACCAAAGGTCGATCGAAATAGTTCGACCTGGGAGAATCCGCCGTGTTCGCCAAGACCTACCACGCCACCCATCCCGACATGATGGCCAGCGTGACCAACGACGAACTGCGTGCGCGCTATCTCGTCTCGGGGATGTTCGAGCCGGGCAAGGTCACGCTCAACTATTCGCACAACGAGCGCTTCGTGATCGGCGGGGCGGTGCCGGGCGCGGAGCCGCTCGAGCTGCCGCTCCAGACCGAGCCGGCGAGCGCGGCCGGGCACACCCTGCTCGAACGGCGCGAGCTTGCCGCCGTGAACATCGGCGGTCCCGGCGCGATCACGGTCGACGGCCAGCGCTTCGCCATGGGCAACAAGGAATGCCTCTACGTTCCGATGGGCTCGCAGGAGGTTACGTTCGAAGGGGAGGGCGCGCGGTTCTACCTCGCCTCGACTCCCGCGCACAAGGCCTGCCCGATCCGGCACATCACGCTCGATCAGGCCAATCCGCTCGCCAAGGGCGATCTCGCCAATTCGAACCAGCGGACGATCTACCAGCTCGTCATCCCCGGGGTCTGCGAGAGCGCGCAACTGCTGCTCGGCCTGACCGTGCTTGAGGAAGGCAGCGTCTGGAACACCATGCCGCCGCACCTCCACGACCGGCGCAGCGAGATCTACCTCTACTTCGACCTTGCCGAGGCGAACGACCGGGTGTTCCATTACATGGGCGAACCCGACGGCATGCGGCACATCCTGGTCGCCAACGAGGAAGCGGTGATCAGCCCGCCGTGGTCGATCCACATGGGCTCGGGGACCAAGGCCTATGCCTTCATCTGGGCGATGGGCGGGGAGAACCTCGACTATACCGACATGAACGTCCTCGACATCTGCCAGCTCAACTGATGGCGGTGTCCTTCGACCTCACCGGCAAGGCCGCGCTGGTCACCGGGGCCAATACCGGGATCGGCCAGGCGATCGCCGTGGCCCTGGCCGAGGCCGGGGCGGACGTCGCCGTGGCCGGGCGCTCGGAGCCGGCCGAGACGCTGCGGCTGATCGCGGCGGCCGGGCGCAAGGCGGTGGACATCCGCGCCGACCTCTCCTCGACCGAGCCGGTCCAGCGGGTGGTGGGCGAGGCGCTCGCGGGGCTCGGGCGGCTCGACGTGCTGGTCAACAACGCCGGGATCATCCGCCGCGCCGATGCGCTCGACTTCACCGAGGAGGACTGGGACGCGGTGATGGACACCAATCTCAAGACCCTGTTCTTCCTGAGCCAGGCCGCGGCGCGGCACATGGCGGGGCGCGAGGCCCAAGGAAGAAGCCGGGGCAAGATCGTCAACATCGCCTCGCTGCTCTCGTTCCAGGGCGGGGTGCGCGTGCCGAGCTATGCCGCGGCCAAGTCGGGCGTGGCGGGGGTGACCAAGGCCATGGCCAACGAGTGGGCGGCCAAGGGCATCCAGGTCAACGCGATCGCCCCGGGCTATGTCGCCACGAACAACACCACCGCCCTGCGCGAGGACGAAGGCCGCAACCGCCAGATCCTGGAGCGCATCCCCGCCGGGCGCTGGGGGGAGCCCGCCGACATCGCGGGCGCCGCGGTGTTCCTGGCCTCGCCCGCGGCCGACTATGTCACCGGCCATGTCCTGGCGGTCGACGGCGGCTGGCTGGCGCGCTAACCGGTCGGCATGACCAATATCGTCACCTGCTTCGGCGAATTGCTGTTCCGCCTGACCCCGCCGGGCAAGCGGCTGATGATCCAGGCGGACGGCCTCGACCTTGCCGTCGGCGGGGCGGAAGCGAACGTGGCGGCGGCGCTGGCCTCGCTGGGGCACGCGGTGCGCTTCGCCGGGCTGGTCGCCGACAACCCGCTCGGCGACCGGGCCGTGGCGGCGCTGCGCGGGGCGGGGGTCGATACGGGCTTCCTCGCCCGCGCTCCCGGGCGGATGGGGCTGTACTTCATGGAAGCCGGCTCCGGCCCGCGCGCCTCGGCGATCACCTATGACCGCGCCGGCAGCGCCTTCGCCGAGGCCGATCCCGCGGCGATCGACTTCGCCGGCGCCCTGGCCGGCGCCCGGCTGCTGCACTGCGGCGGGATCACCCCCGCGCTGGGCCCCAAGGGCATCGCCCTGGCCCGTGCCGCCATGGCGGCCGCGCAGTCCTCGGGCGTGCCGGTCTGCTTCGACGGCAACTACCGCGCGCAGTTGTGGGACAGTTGGGACAGCGACCCGCGCGGGGTGCTGACCGAGCTGGTCGGCGGCGCGGCGATCCTGATCGGCAACCACCGCGACGTGTCGCTGCTGCTCGGCAAGAGCTTCAGCGGCGACGGGGAGGACCGGCGGCGCGAGGCGGCCGAGGCGGCCTTCGCGGCCTTTCCGCAGCTCGAACTGATCGCCTCGACCGCGCGGCACCTCGTCACCTCGGACCACCACCGCATTTCCGCCCGCGTCGATGCCCGCCACGGCGCGCACCAGACCGCCGAGATCGACGTCACCGGCATCGTCGAGCGGATCGGCACCGGCGACGCCTTCGCCGCCGGGGTGCTGCACCGCTGGCTGGAGGGCGGCGACGTCCGCGCCATGGCCGAAAGCGGACTGGCGCTCGCCGCGCTCAAGCATACGCTGCCGGGGGACCTGTGCCTGATCGGCCGCGGCGAGCTGGAGGCCTTCTCGGCGAGCGGGGGCGATGTCCGGCGCTGAAGCCTGGAGCCGCCGGGCGTTCCTGGTGGGTACGGCCGCGCTGGAGTGGGCGGCGCGCGCGGATGCGATCTCGATTCGCCTCCCGGACATAAGCGCACCGGCTGGACGCTTCATCGGCAACTGGCCCGACCCCGCCATCGCCGCGGCGAGGTTCGCCGGCATTCGATCTCGGCCGCCGCGCGACGATGGTGTTCGATACGAACTCGAGGGTCGTCGACGATCCGCGCAAGTGGGAACGTGAGCTGTTCGCCTGGGTCCCCTATATCCAGCCCGGCAACTAATTCTGGTTATTCGGGTAGCTGATGATCAGCGACAGCGGCCTGGCCCCGGTCTGGCGGATGCCGACCACCGCGCCCTTGTAGAGGTAGGCCGCCATGCCCGCGCGCAACATGGCCCGGCGGCCGTCGGAGACGACTTCGCCCGTGCCGTCCAGCACGTAATAGACCTCGTCGTGGGCGATGGCATGCGCGCCGATCGCCGCGCCGCGGTGGAGCACGCGGCGGCGGAATTCCATCGCGCGGGGCTGCGGCACGGCATCCGAGATGCGATAGGCCGTGCTCATCCCGATGGCGCCGTGCGGGGGCGCTTCCTCGCGGCGGGTGGCGCGCTCGTCGATCACCGCCATCGGCGGCGCAGCGGCGAGGGTCAGGGCGACGAGCGCGCTCACGGCGCGGGCGCCTCGCGCATCGCCTTGTCGCGATCGGAAAGCTTCTCCTGCGCCCCGGCCTTCTGCCCCGGGTAGCGGCCGGACTTCGGGGTCATCGCCGCCATGTCCCACTCCGCCTCGACGAACGGGGCGCGGGTTTCCGCGGGCTTGGGATAGCCGGGGCCGACCTCGTGCTCGTCGTCGATGATGTCGCCGCGGCCCTCGGCGACGAAGAACAGCACGCGAATATCGTCGGGCGCGCGGTCCCACGGGCGAGCGCCGGCGCTGGCGAGCAGGCTGGTCTCGACCTCGCCCGAAGGCAGGACCGAATAGCCGGTCAGGCTGGCGAGCGGCGCCTTGGCGGTGAGGAGGCGCGCCTTGGTCTCGCCGTAGCGGCCGAACTGGGGCAAGGGATTGCCGTGGCGGTCCACCGCGCGGTTGTCGCGGCCGTAGTAGGCGAGGTCGCCGTCGCCGCCGAGCATCAGGAAGGGCAGGCCCGGATCGGTATCGTTGCCGCCGCGCATCACGTTGCCCACCGCGGTGATCTCGCCGGTGACGTAGGGATAGCCGGTCCACTCGAGGTTCATCAGGTTGTAGTGCACCGCGCGGTGGCCGGGGTTGTAGATCAGGTTGTTGATCATCAGCACCTGCGCCCCGCCCTTCACCAGCGGCGAGCGCTCGACGTTATGGGCGAAGACGTTGCGGTAGAAGGTAATCCGCGTGGCGTTGTCGTGGATCAGCGAGCCCTTGGAATGCTCGCCCTTGGGATGGCTGGCGAAAGCCAGGCCCTCGGCCGCGAGGTTGTTCCGGAACAGCACGTCGTGGCTGGTATTGGCGCGCCATTCGGCCAGGTCCTTGCCCTCGAACCGCGGGCCCGAGGCGGACATGTTCTCGTCCAGCGCCCAGAGGAAGCTGCAGTTCTCGATCACCACGTTGTGCGCCGCGACGGTCGAGAAGGCGTCGGCCTCCCAGCCGGAGAAATGCCCCTGGCCGTCCGCGCCGGTCATCACCCTGAGGTGGCTGATCACCACGTCGTGGCCCTTGAGGTCGATCCCGCCGCGGATGATCGTGATCCCGGGAGAGGGCGCGGTCTGCCCGGCGATGGTCAGGAACGGCTCGGTGATGGTCAGCGTCTCGCGCCCGAGATCGATCGCCCCGCCGACCTCGAACACCACCACCCGCGGCCCCTTGGCGGCGACCGCCGCGGCGAGCGAGCCGGGGCCGTCCTTGGCCAGCGTCGTGACCCGGATGATTCGCCCGCCCGCGCCGCCGCGGGTCGGGTCCGCGGTCTGCGCCAAGGCTGCGGCGGGCAGGGCCAATACCGCGAAAAAGGCCAGAATTCCCGCCAGAATTCCCGAACGTCGGCGCAGCCTGTCCTGCATATTCCTGTCTCCCTTGCAGCGCTTCTTGACAGAGGGCGCCGGGCGCGGCAATACAAAATGACACCGGTTACCAAAGCGGGGCAAGGCGAGAGGAAAGCGCCAAGGCCCGGGGCCGGGTGTGGGAAACAGAGGGTGTCGAGGAACAGGGCGCTATACATGCCCGAACTTTTTTGACACCGGTATCAATCGAAGCGCCAAAGGCGTTCGGGCCAAGGGCGTTCAGGGGAGTAGGCATGCGCAAGAACATTTCACGGCTGTCGCTGATCAGGCTCGCACTCGTCGCCGGAACCGCACTGGCCGCCCCGACCGCCGCCTTGGCCCAGGCCGCCCCCGATGCCGATCCCGACGCCGATGCCGACGCGATCGTCGTCACCGGCTTCCGCCAGTCGCTCGAAGCCGCGCTCAACCTGAAGCGCGAGTCGGTCAGCGCGGTCGATGCCATCGTCGCCGAGGACATCGCCAAGTTCCCCGACCAGAACCTGGCGGAATCGCTCCAGCGCATTCCCGGCATCTCGATCCAGCGCGACGCGGGCGAGGGCCGGGCGATCACCGTGCGCGGCCTCAGCGCGCAGTTCACCCGCGTGCGGGTCAACGGCATGGAGACGATCGCCACGGGCACCGACGGCGCCAGCCCGAACCGCGACCGCTCGTTCGACTTCAACGTCTTCGCCTCCGAGCTGTTCAGCAGCCTGGTCGTCCACAAGACCGCCGAGGCCTCGCTCGACGAAGGCTCGCTCGGCGCGGTGGTCGATCTCAACACCGGCAACCCGCTGGCGGGCAAGGCCGGCCTGCACGGCGCGCTGTCGGTGACGGGCTCGTACAACACCTTGTCGAAGAACGTCGGGCCGCGGCTCGCCGGCCTGCTGTCCTGGCGCAACGATGAAGGGACCTTCGGGGTGTCGGTCTCGGCGGCCTATTCCAAGGCCCATACCCTGGAGCTCGGCAACAACACGGTGCGCTGGGCCCAGGCCCGGTTCGACTCGGTCAACGGCACGCCCTGCTTCACCGCCGCCAACGCCGGCGGCACCTATGTCCCCAGCGCCGCCTGCGACCAGGCCGCGCTGGCCTTCCACCCCCGCATTCCGCGCTACGGCGAGGTCTCGCACCGCCGCGAGCGGCTCGGCCTGACCGGCTCGATCCAGTGGGCGCCCAGCGACAGCACCAAGATCTCGATCGACGGGCTCTATTCGCGGTTCAAGGAGGACCGTGAGGAGCAATGGGGCGAGGTCCTGCTGCGCACGCTCGAGCGCCCGATCGACGTGATCAACCCGGTCTACGACGGCAACGGCAACATGGTGAAGGCGACGCTCAACGACGTCTACGTCCGCACCGAGCATTACCTCCGCAAGTCGCAGACCACCTTCCACCAGCTCGGCGCGACCTGGGACCAGGACGTGACCGACAAGTTCCGCTTCACCCTGATGGGCGGCTTCTCGAAGTCGAACGCGGACATCCCGGTCGAGACCACGATCGCCTTCGACGATCGCGACGCGCAGGGCTATACGTTCGACTACACCGACATGGCGCACCCGGTGCTGACCTTCGGCACCAGCGTGACCAATCCGGCGAACTTCCAGCTCGCCGAGATCCGCGACCGTCCGTCCAACGTCACCAACCGCTTCAAGACCGTGCAACTGCGCACCGAATGGGACGTGACCGAGGACTTCAAGATCAAGCTCGGCGGCTACTGGCGGCGGTTCAATTTCGACACGATCGCCTTCAGCCGCGACACCGCGGTCTGCGGCAACGGCGGGAACGACCTGGTGCTGGGCACCGTGGCCTGCTCGCCCAGCTCGGCCTTCGGGCCGGCGGCGATCTACGGCTTCCCGGTCACCGGGGCGCTGTCGCAACTGTTCACTCTCGGGTCGGCCGGACAGCCGGGGGGAACGACGAACGAATGGCTCGTCGCCAACCTGCCCGCCGCCGCGGCCTTCACCAACCTCTACGGGCGCGCCGCCAACCCCGACTACAGCAATACCCGCGGGGTGCAGGAAACGACCTCGGGCGCCTATTGGGAATTCGGGTTCAAGGGCGAATTGCTGGGCCTGCGCTATGCCGGCAATGCGGGGGTGCGCTATGCCCGGACCGATCAGTCGTCATACGGCACGCTGACCTCCGCCGCGGGCAACCAGCGGGTGGTCGTGGAGCGGAGCTACGACGATTGGCTGCCCTCGATGAACCTGGCGGTCTATCCCAGCGAGGACCTGATCATCCGCGGCGCGATCGCCAAGGTCGTCACCCGTCCGACGATGGGCAACCTGACCCCCGGCGGCACGATCGATGCGTTCAACTTCCGGATCACCTTCGGCAATCCGCAGCTCCAGCCCTACCGGGCCACCAACTTCGACCTCGGCGTGGAATGGTACTTCGCGCCCCAGGCGCTGTTCGGGGTTACGGTGTTCGCCAAGCAGATCGAGAGCTTCCCGATCTCGCAGGCGTTCACGGCGACGCTCGGCGATGTCGGCCTGACCCGCGACGCCCTGCCGCCGAGCTCGCCGGCCTATATCAACTTCAATCCGGCCCAGCCCTGGACCATCACCGGCAACGTCAACGGCGCGGGGGCAACGCTCAAGGGGATCGAGATCGCCCTGCAGTTGCCGTTCAAGACCTTCGCCAGCGGGTTCCTCGCCGATTTCGGCCTCCTCGCCAATGCCACCTTCATCAAGTCCAAGGCGACCTATACCACCCAGGGACCGATCGCGGTGGCCAGAGTCACGGCCACGGGCGCGCTCGGCCCGCTGACCAGCGTGACCCGCACCGATACCCTGTTCGGCGTGTCGCCGACCGCCTTCAACGCCACGCTCTACTATGAAGGCCGCAAGTTCAGCGGCCGCGTCATGGGCAGCTACCGCAGCCGCTACAACGACGCCAACAGCGGCACCGGCAACGTCTTCGAGGGCTACGGCGCGACCTGGAACCTCGACGCCTCGATGCGCTACAAGCTCAACGACTGGATCGAGCTGTCGGTGGAGGGCAACAACCTGCTCGACACCTACCGCTACCGCTTCACCGATGTCGATGCGAACCGCAACTACGAGAACAACCACTTCGGCAGGACCATCCTGTTCGGGGCGCGCCTGAAGATGTGATCCGCCTTCCCTCGGGCGGCATTATGCAAGGACGGACCGCGGCATGACCATCGATCGCCGATCGCTCATCGCCGCGGGCCTGGCCGCCGGGCTCGTCCCGCTGCGGGCGGGGACGCAAACGCCTCCGCCCGTTTCCGACAAGGGGCTGCCGCCGGGCCTGCCGCAGCCGGCCGAGACCATCGACCTGTGGCCGCCCGCCGCGCACAGCGCGGCAAACTCCCCCTTGGCTCGCGCCCCGGGCCGGCCCGCCGCTCCGCTCACCGAGACCGTCAACGAGCGCTCGACCGACAGCCTCGTCGCCGACCGCGCGGTGTTCGGGATCACCCGCCCACGCATGGCCGTGTTCCGGCCCGACCGGCCCAACGGCGCGGCGGTGCTGCTGACGCCGGGGGGCGGCTACCGGTGGGTGGTGGTCGACAAGGAGGGCTACGAGATGGCGCGCTGGCTGACGGCGCGCGGGTTCACCGCCTTCGTGCTGTTCTACCGCCTGCCGGGCGAGGGCTGGGCTTCCGGCCCCGACACCCCGCTCGCCGACGCCCAGCGGGCGATGCGGCTGATCCGCGCCGGATTCCGCGACTTCGCCATCGATCCCGAGCGCGTGGCGGCGATGGGCTTTTCCGCCGGGGGGCACGTCTGCGCCGATCTGGGAGCGCGCTTCGCCGCCCGGGTCTACGATCCGGTCGATGCGGCGGACCGGCTTTCGGCCAAGCCGCTCTGCGCCGCGCCGATCTATCCGGTGGTGAGCATGGAGCCGGCCCTGGCGCACCCCGGCTCGCGCGAGCTGATGCTCGGCGCCAGCCCGACCGCCGCCCAGGAAGCCGCCCATTCGCCCGACCGCAACGTGCCCCCCGACGCTCCGCCGCATTTCCTCGTCCATGCCGAGGACGACGATGTCGTGCCGGTCGAGAACTCGGTTCGGCTCCACGCCGCGCTCAAGGCCAGGAAGGTGCCGGTGGAACTGCACCTCTTCGCCGGCGGCGGGCACGGCTTCGGGCTGCGCAAGGCGATCGGCAAGCCGGTCGAGGTTTGGCCGGATCTCTGGCGCGCCTGGGCGCGGACCGTGGGGCTGGGCTGATGCCGCTGGGCCGCCGCGATGCCATGCGGGCGGCGGCCCCGACCCGGCGATCCTCAAGGACGGCGCCGACTATTACCTGACCTTCTCGAGCTTCGATTCCTACCCCGGCCTGACCTGGCGGAGCTTCGATCGCGGGATGGAGGTGTCGGGCTATCACCACAATGTCCGGGGCGGGTTCCTGATGCTCCGTCCCGGGCTCTATGCCGCGGCCCGCTCCCTTTTCCACGTTAGTGGATCGGCCTCTACGACAGGTCCACGGGCGACACGTCGACCGACACCTTCATCCGCTGCCCGCGGCCGCCGATGAACACCCCGTCGACCGGCGAGACATCGGCGAAGTCCCGGCCCATCGCCGTGAAGATATGGTCGTTGGCGACCACGATCGCATTGGTCGGATCGAACCCCACCCAACCCAGGGAGCCACCGCACCAGACGTTGACCCAGGCGTGGGTCGCGTCGGCGCCGACCAGCCTCGGCTTGCCCGGCGGCGGAAGCGTGCGAAGATAGCCGCTGACATAGGCCGCGGGCACGCCGAAATGGCGCAGGGCGACGATCATGATGTGGGCGAAGTCCTGGCATACCCCGCGGCGCTCGCGGAAGGCCTGGAGCGGCGGGGTGTTCGCGCTGGTCGCCTTGCTGTCGTAGGTGAAGTCGTCGTGGATCCGCTGCATCAGCTCGGACGCGGCGGCCAGGATGGGCCGGTCGTCGCCCAGGATCGGCTCGGCCCAGGCCGCGATCTCGGTGGAGGGCACCGCGATCCGCGAGGCGAACAGGTAGCCGGAGGGGTCCTCCGCCGCCAGGCTCCGCGCGCGCTGGGCGGCGGACCGCACTTCGGCCAGCCGCGGCGAGGGCGCGTCCGGCGCGATCGCCGGACGTTGCTCGACGACGGTGAACTCGCTGGTGACGGTCAGGCTCGCGGTCGGCCGGTCGAGCGTCAGCCGGGCCAGGTTGACGATGAACGGCCCGGCCTCGCTCACGATCGCCTTCGGTTCGGGGGCAACCGTCAGGCGGTGCTCGACCAGGGTCTGGCCCGGCCAGCCGGCAGGCTTGAGGCGGAGGTTGAAGCGGGCAAGGTTGACCGGGGCGTCGTAGCGGACCTCGGTGACGTGCCGGACCTTGTAGGTCACGCCGGTGCTCTGGGTCATGCCAGCAAGGTGTCCTGGACCGGGGGATCGGCGCGCTCGTACTGCAGGAAGTAGCGCTGCGAGATCGCGTCCGACAGGGCGAGAAGCCGGGTCTCGATGTCGCGCAGTTGCGCATCGTCGATGCTGTCGGCCTCCAGGCTGCGCAGGATCGCCAGCATCGCGTTGAGCTGGCGGAACGGCGCCTCGGGAATTTCGTCCTCGTTGAGCCGCGGCACGGCGGCGAGGTGCTCGGCAATGCGGTCGAGCTGGAAGGCGAGGCCGCGCGGGTTGCCGGGATCGAGCAGCAGCAGGTCGGCCACCGGGCTGCGCATCGGCCCGACGAGATAGCGGCTGCGATAGGTGATCTGGCTGTCGAACAGGTCGAGCAGCAGGCCCAGATCGTCCGGGCTGCAGTCCTCGGCGGCGAGTTGGCGGGTCACGCGGCAGATCGTCGTCGCCCGCTCGATCCGCCGGCCCAGGTCGTAGAAGTGCCACGCGGGGCTGCGCGCCATGTTCTCCGAAGCCAGGCCCGACAGCACGCTGAGCCGATCGATCAACTTGTTCGCGGCGGTCAGGACGGACTGCGCGGCCTGGTCGTTCAGCGGCGGGGGAGGCTGGTTCGCCACGCGCCAGAAGTCCGCCGAGACGCGGTCGCGAAGGCTGCGGCCGATGTCCCGGATCGAACCGACCAGGGCGGCGATGCCCCCGCTGAGCTCGCGCTCGCGGAAGGCGCGGGCGCAGAGCTCGGGCAGCGGCAGCTTGGCCGCCGCGGGCGGGATGGCTCCCCAGCGCAGCAGCAGCCTGACCAGGCGCTGGCGGCCCGTGCTGCCGCGGCCCGAGCCGCTGTCGACGTCGATCGAGCTGCCCAGCAGGTTGCGCACGATCCGCACCGTCACTTCGGCGCGCTCGCTGTAGCGGCCCAACCAGAACAGGTTGTCCGCGGCCTGGCTGGCGAGGATCCCGCCGGCCCGCCGGATCGGCGGCACGCGGTCGGGCCCGAGCAGCGAGAGCTGATCGACCGGGACCTCGTCGACGATGCAGACGTCGGCGGAAAAATCGCCCTCGCCGATCAGCGAGGTGCGCAGGTCGCCCTGCGCCGACATCCGCGCGAAGCCGCCCGGCATGACCACCCACTGGCCGTCGGTCCCGCGCGCGACGAAGGCGCGCAGCGTGAAGGGGCGGGGCTCGAAGCGGCCCTCGATCAGGGTCGGCGTGGTCGAAAGGTGGACGATCTCCTGTCCGACATAGTCGATCGGCCGGCGGTCCATCGCGGTGAACAGCGCGGCGCGCTCGGCCGCGTCGAGGCTTGCGCCGGCCCGGGTCCGGCCGCCTTTCAGCCCGGCGGCCTCGCTGCCGAAGGCCGAGCTGATCACCAGGTCGTCGATCCGTTCCTTGACGATCCGGCACTCCAGGTCCTGCCCGCACCACCAGGTGGCCATGTTGGGCAGGAGCAGGCTTTCCCCCAGCAGCCGGTCGGCCAGGCGCGGCAGGAAGGCGGACATGGCGCGGGCCTGGACCACGCCGACGCCGGGCCAGTTCGCCACGACCAGCTCGCCCGAGGACCAGGCGTCGAACATGTCCGGCACGCCGATCCGCGAATGGGCGTCGAAAGCCAGGGGGTCGAGCATCTCGGTCCCGATCCAGCGCCAGACGGCATCGACGCGCTTCAGCCCGGCGATCGTGCGGACGTAGAGCCGGTCGCGGCTGACCGCGAGGTCGCGCCCCTCGACCAGCGGGAAGCCGAGATAGCGGGCCAGGTGCGCCTGCTCGGTATAGGACTGGTTGAACTGCCCGGGCGTGAGCAGGGCGATCCGCGGCATCTCGCGGCTGCAGCTGGCGGCGATGCCGTCGCGCAGCTCGGCGAAGAAGCCGGCCAGGCGGCGGGCGTTGATGTCGGAGAGCAGGGTGCCCGTCGTCCGCGAGATCGCCAGGCGGTTTTCCAGGGCATAGCCGATGCCGGTCGGCAAGCGCAGGCGATCGGCCAGGACGCGCCACTTGCCGCCGGGCCCCCGGGCCAGGTCGACCGCATAGACCTGCAGATAGCGCCCCCTGGGCGGCGCGACGCCCTGCATCTTGCGCGCGAAATAGGGGCTTCCGGCCACGACCGCCGCGGGCAGGTGGCCCTGGGCGATCAGGGCCTGCGGGCCGTAGATGTCGGCGATCACCTGTTCGAGCAGGCCGGCGCGCTGGATCAGGCCCCGGGTGAGGCCGGCCCATTCCTCGGTGCCGATCAGCAGCGGCATCGGGCTCAGCGGCCAGGGCCGCTCGTCCTTGTCGCCCGACAGGCGGAAGGTCGTGCCGAGGTCCATGACCTCGCGCGAGAGGCGGTCGTGAACCTCGCCCAGGCCGCCGGGCCCGCCGCCGCTCAGCCCGGCCAGGCCGCCGGCCATGCGGCGCCACATCCGCTGCACTTCGGCGGGCGCGCCGCTGTACAGGTCCGCCGCGGCATCGGGCACGGCATAGCCGCGCAGCGCGTCGCCCGCCGCGGGCATCGCTATCGTGCCTTCCGGTGCGCTGGCCATGGCCGGGCCGTCAGCCCGGCGTCGGCGCGCGGCGAAGATCGAGCGTCATCGGAAACTCCCCACCCATTTCCTGCGGCGGCATGGCCACCTTGCCCGGCGTATGGCCATGCCCCTGGAACCGCGCGCGCCGCCGTGATTCGGCCTCATAGCCATTGACCGGAATGTCGTCATAGGCCCGCCCGCCGGGGTGCGCCACATGATAGACGCATCCGCCCAGCGATCTGTCGTTCCAGCTGTCGAGCACGTCGAAGGTCAGCGGAGCATGTGCGGGCATCACCGGGTGGAGGCAGTTGGCGGGGAACCAGGCCTTGTAGCGCACCCCGCCGACGCCTTCCCCGTTGGTTCCGGTCGGGTGCATGGGCACGCGGCGACCGTTGCAGGCGACGATGTGGCGGCCGGGGACCAGGCCCCGAGCGAGCACCTGGAGGCGTTCGGTGGAGCTGTCGACATAGCGCACCGTGCCGCCGATCGCGCCGGTCTCGCCCAGCACGTTCCACGGCTCGAGCGCATGGCTGAGCTCCAGGGTCACCCCGCCCGCCTCGATCTCGCCGTGGACGGGGAAGCGGAACTGGCGCTGGGCCTCGAACCAGGCGGGGTCGAAGTCGTAGCCGGCCTGGCGCAGCTCGCTCAGCACCTCGAGGAAATCGGTCCAGACGAAGTGCGGCAGCAGGAAGCGGTCGTGCAGCGCCGTGCCCCAGCGCACCAGATTGCCCTGGCGCGGCTCGCGCCAGAACCAGGCGGTCATGGCGCGGAGCAGCAGTTGCTGGGCCAGCGACATCCGCGCGTCGGGCGGCATCTCGAAGCCGCGGAACTCGACCAGGCCGAGGCGCCCGGTCGGCCCGTCGGGCGAGAACAGCTTGTCGATGCAGATCTCGGTGCGGTGGGTGTTGCCGGTGACATCGACCAGCAGGTTGCGGAACAGCCGGTCGACCAGCCACGGCGGGGGCTGCTGCTCGGACGGCGGGGGCACCTGGGCGAGCGCGATGTCGAGCTCGTAGATCGAATCGTGGCGGGCCTCGTCGATCCGGGGCGCCTGGCTCGTCGGGCCGATGAACATGCCCGAGAACAGGTAGCTCAGCGAGGGATGGCGCTGCCATTGCAGCACGAAGCTCTTGAGCAGGTCGGGCCGGCGGATGAACGGCGAATCGAGCAGGCTCGGCCCGCCGAGCACCAGGTGGTTGCCGCCGCCGGTGCCGATCGAGCGGCCGTCGACCATGAACTTGTCCGCGGTCAGGCCGCACTCGCGGGCCTCGGCATAGATCGCCTCGGTGATCTCCACCGCTTCGGCCCAGCTTGCGGCGGGCTGCACGTTGACCTCGATCACGCCGGGATCGGGCGTGACCTTCAGGACGATCAGCCGCGGGTCGGGCGGGGGCGGATAGCCCTCGATCCGCACCGGCAGCCCGAGACGCTCCGCGACCAGTTCGATCCCGGCGACGAGCTCGAGATAGTCGTCGAGCGACTCCACGGGCGGAATGAAGACCGAGAGGTGATCGCCGCGCGGTTCGATCGCCAGCGCCGTCCGCACGGCGCCCTCGATGATCTTCTGCTCCTGCCGCTCCTGATGCTCGCTTTCGGCCGTGGCGACGGTCTGGTGGCGCTGCTGGGCGGCCGGAACCTCGCGCGACTGGTTGCCGCGTTCGGCGGCCTGGGCGCGGAAGTCGGCCAGCGGCTCGCGCGGCTCGGCGGTGTCGCGGGGGTGGATGTAGGGATAGTCGGAAGGGCCTACATAGGGCAGCGAGCCGAGCGGCAGGCGGTAGCCGAGCGCGGAATCCCCCGGCACGGCGAACAGCGCCCCGCGCCGCACGGTCCATTTCTCGCTCTTCCACCGCGGCGTCTGGAGCGACTTGCTGTTCCAGCGCTGGATCGGCAGGACGAAGCCGACCGGCTCCGACAGGCCGCGCTGGAAGGTGCGCATGATCCGGTTGCGCTCCTCCGGGTTATCCAGCTTCGGATCGTCGGGCGAAGTGTTGTCGGGAAGCTCGGCCTCCTTGACGATCCAGGTGACCGCATCCTCGTAGACCGGGTGGATGAACTCCTCGGGCAGGCCGAATTCGCCCGCCGCCGCCTCGATGAATTCGCGGGCGGCCGCCGTGCCGATCCTGCCCTCGGGATCGAAGGTGGCGTCGCTTTCCGCGCGCGTGCCCCCGGCGATCAGCGCGGGGTCGCGCCAGATCGGCACGCCGTCCTTGCGCCAGTAGAGCGAATAGCCCCAGCGCGGCAGGCTTTCGCCCGGATACCACTTGCCCTGGCCGTGGTGGAGCAGGGCGCCGGGGGCGAACTTCTCGCGCAGGCGGCGGATCAGCTTGTCGGCATAGAGCGCCTTAGTCGGCCCGACCGCGCCGCCGTTCCATTCGTCCGCCTCGACATCGGTCTCGGCGACGAAGGTCGGCTCGCCGCCGGTGGTCAGCCGCACGTCCTGAGCGACCAGGTCGGCATCCACCTTGTCACCCAGCCCCACCAACGCCCGCCAGCGCGGCTCGGTGAAGGGCTTGGTGATGCGCACCGCTTCGGCGATCCGGGCGACGCTCATCTCGAAGTGGAAATCGACCTCGGCGGGCTCGGCCATGCCGCTGATCGGGGCGGCGCTGCGGTAGTGCGGCGTGGCGGCGAGCGGGATATGGCCCTCGCCGGCGAAGAGCCCGGACGTGGGATCGAGCCCGACCCAGCCCGCGCCGGGCAGATAGACCTCGGTCCAGGCGTGGAGGTCGGTAAAGTCGGCTTCGGGCCCCTTCGGCCCCTCGCGCGGCTCGACATCGGCGACCATCTGGATCAGGTAGCCCGAGACGAACCGGGCGGCGAGGCCGAGGCGGCGGAACAACTGGACCTGCAGCCAGGCGCTGTCGCGGCATGACCCCGTGCCGAGCCGCAGCGTTTCCTCGGGCGGCTGGACCCCGGGCTCCATGCGGATGACGTAGCCGATCTTCTGCTCGAGCGCGGTATTGAGCGCGACCAGGAAATCGATCGAACGGCCCTTGTGCCCCGCGAACTCGGCCACCAGGCTTTCGAACAGCGGGCCGTGGTCTTCGGTCTCGAAATAGGCCGCCAGGTCTTCGCGCAGGGCCGCGTCGTAGGCGAAGGGCACTTCCTCGGCATAGGGATCGACGAAGAAGTCGAAGGGGTTGATGATCGCCAGGTCGGCGAGCAGGTCGACCTCGATCGAGAAATGGTCGACCGGCTCGGGAAAGACGATCCGCGCCAGCCAGTTGCCGTGGGGGTCCTGCTGCCAGTTGAGGAAGTGCCCGGCCGGCGCGATCTTCAGGGCGTAGTTGGGAACCTCGGTGCGGCTGTGCGGCGCGGGGCGCAGCCGCACCACCTGCGGGCCGAGCCGGATCGGCCGGCTGTAGCGGTAACGAGTGAGGTGATGAAGCGCCGCCCTGATCATCACCGGATTTGGCACTGTTTCTTGCTGCAATGCAATATAATCCGAGGGCTTGCCGCGTGGCTTGCGGAACAAATCTTCGGGATCCTCGTCGCTGGGGCGTCGGGCCGGGGGCGGCGGAAGTGAACTTTTGCCGGAGAACGGCGATGCGCCGGCAGGGAAGGCGCCGTGTACCGAAGGCGCTATTCGCGCCGCTTCGCGCCATTTTGTTCGACCCATTCTCCGCACAGCCCGAGCGCCATTTCGGCATAGCTCGCCGCAATATAGACTTCGGTTCGATCGAGGACCGCCAAGGCGCACTTGAGGTGGGTCATGGCGGTGCGAACGTCACCGAGCTGGATTACGGTTGAGGCCGCGATAGGGCTGGTTTCTCGAATTCGGCCCATGCATCGTTCCCTGTCTCTGCTTCTGCCGCGGCGCCCGCAAACGAGCGAAGTGGCCAGCGATGACGGCCTTTACATTGCACGATCGCGGCGAGAGTAGATGTGAACAATTGTAAAATCTGAAAATCGGCGCTCGGGAATCGGCGGAAGCTTGCTAAAAGGAAGGCTGTCTCAACGGAGCAAGGCGCGCGGGAGGCAATTTGCCAGAGGCCGGTATCGAATGACCCGCATCGCAGTTCTGGATGACGATGCCGCCATATTGGAGGCGGTCGAAAGGCTGACCCGAGACGCAGGTTTTGAAAGTGTTGCCTTCACCAGCGGCCGCGACCTCATCCGGTGCCTGCACCGCGAGAACTTCGAGCTCTTCGTGCTCGACTGGCAAGTGCCTGACCTCTCCGGATTGCATGTGCTCGAATGGATCCGCAACGGGATCGGCAGCCAGGTTCCGGTCGTGCTGCTGACCAATCGCGCCGCGGATGACGACGTCGTCGCGGGGCTGCAGGCCGGAGCCGACGATTTCGTGACCAAGCCGTTCCAGCCGGCCGTGCTGCTCGCCCGCCTGCAGGCCCTGTTGCGGCGCTCTACCGGAGCGCCGAGCAAGCAAAGCGAACGGTTCGGCCGCTACGTGTTCCACGTCGCCGGTAGGACGGTGACGATCGAGAGCGAGGAAATCCTGCTCACGCAAAAGGAATTCAGCCTCAGCATGCTGCTGTTCCGGAACCTCAACTGCGCCCTGTCGCGCGCCCATGCGCTGGAGACGGTCTGGGGGATCGACCCGGACGTGTCGACGCGCACGCTCGACAGCCACATTTCGCGGATCCGCGCCAAGCTGCAGCTCGAACCGGCCAACGGCTTCAAGCTCTCGACGATCTACGGCTACGGCTATCGGCTCGAAGAGGTCGCCGAATGAGGCGATGCCGAACGAACGGGTGGCGGCTGGCCCTGGGGGCCGCGGTGCTGGGGATCGCCTCGCCGTGCGCGGCGCGCGAAGGCGAAACGATCGTCTATCGGATTCGCGCGGGCGACACCCTCTACTCGCTGGGCGAGTCGCTGGTGGCCGGGAGGAGCGGGGTGCACCAGATTGCCCGGCTCAACCATATCCGCGACATCGCCCTGATCTATGCGCAGGCGCCGCTGCGAATTCCGCGGAGCGCCCTGCGCGATGTCGAGACCCCCGCGCAGGTCGAGGCCTTCAGCGGGCAGGTTACCGCCAGCGGCCCGGGCGAGGCCAGGGCACTGCGCCGCGGCGACCTGCTCGGTGAAGGCACGACGATCGCAACGGGGCGCAATTCGTTCGTGACCCTCAGGCTGTCGGACCGGAGCACGGTGGCCTTGCCTTCGCAAAGCTCGGTCCGGATCCTGCGGCTGCGGCGGATCGTGCTGACCGGCACGGTCGAACGCGAATTCCAGATCCAGAACGGGCGAGCCAAGGCCCGGGTCACGCCGATGCCGGATGCCGGCAGCACCTTCCGGATCAATACCCCGGTCAGCCACGCGGCGGTGCGCGGGACCGTGTTCCGCTCCGCCTACGATGAGGCAACGGGGATCGCGCTGACCGAGGTCGACGAAGGCAAGGTCGCAGTCCTGGCGCTGGGTGATGCGCCGGGCGCCGAACGCCTCGTCATGCCGCGGCACGGCACGGCGGTCGGCGCTGCGCTCGGCGCGGCAGTCACCCCGTTGCTCGAGCCTCCGGCACTGACCGATGCCGGGCGGCCGCAGACCGGCGAGCTGTTGCAATTCGCGCTCGCGCCGGTGCCGGGCGCTCAGCGGTATCGCATCGAGATCGCGCGCGACGCCGGGCTGCTCGATGCCGTCGCCGAGGACACCTCGGATCGTCCGGCCTTTGCCCTTCCGTCATTGCCCGCGGGCACCTATTTCGCGCGGGTCGCGGGGATCGACGCCCGTGGGCTGGAGGGTACGTCGCGGATCTATGCCTTCGAACGCCGGCGCAACAGCCTGACCGGCGCGCTCCGGCAAAGCGGCAGCGGCGGGCGCGGGCGCTATCAGTTCAAATGGGATGCCCAGGCCGACGGGGACCCGGTCTTCCGGTTCCAGCTCAGGCAAGACGGGGCCGCCCGGCCGCTGGTCGACGAGGCGGGCCTGAAGGAAACCGAGCTCGTGGTCACGAACCTGGCGCCGGGCCACTATTCGTGGCGGGTCCAGTCGCTGATCCCGGGTGATCAGCAGGTCATCGCCACATGGATGCCCGAGCAGGCCTTCGAGGTCGCGCGCCGACGATGAGCCCGACCCGGTTCTACCAACGGCTGGCCCTGGAATGGTGGCTGGTCCTGACGGCCGCCTGCGCGATCCTGTCCCTCATCGTCGCTTTCCAGCTCACCAACCGGCTCGACTTCGTGATCTACGACGCCGCGCAGAATCGCCTGTCCGCGCCAGCCGACCCCGCGGTGCTGATCGTGGCGGTCGACAACCGGAGCGTCACCGAGGAGGGGGAATGGCCCTGGCCGCGCGAACGGCTGGCGCGGCTGATCGGCGAGATCGGCAAGGCCGCGCCGCAGTCGGTGGGGATCGATCTCCTGCTGCTCGGCGAACGGGACCAGGCAGGAGACGAAGCCTTGGCGGCGGCGATGGCCGGGACGAAGGCCTACCTGCCTCTCCAGTTCGAGGTGCCCGGTCAGAACGGCGCTCCGTTCCAGCTCACGCCGCCGCTGGCGCTCCTCCAGGACCGCGCGAGCGCGCTGGGGCACGTCAACATCGTGCCGGATCGCGATGGCCTGCTGCGGCGCGCCTATCTTTCCTATTCGGACGGACGGCAAAGCTGGCCCGCGCTCGCGGCCCTGATGGCCGGCACGGCGGGCCCATCGCGGACCGGTCCGTCGCCGGCGGCCGGGGCGGGGCCGCTGGTCGGGCGCGATCCGCGCCTGATCGCCTTTGCCGGGCCGGCGGGATCGTTTCCGGCGGTATCGGCATCGTCGGTGCTGCGCGGCGAGGTCCCCGCGGAGCTCCTGCGCGACCGCAGGATCCTCGTCGGGGTCACGGCCAGCGGGCTCGGCGACGTCTACGCGACCCCGACCGGAGTGGACGGCAGCCTGATGCCGGGGGTCGAAATCCAGGCCAACCTGCTCAGCACCCTGCTGACCCACCGGGCCGTGGCGCCCGCCGATGCGGCCATGACGCTGCTGTTTTCGCTGCTGCCGATCCTGGTCATCATGATCGGCCTGCGCGTCCTCGCGCCGCGCTGGACCCTGCCGCTGATCGTGGGGGTGGCGCTGGGCGTGCTCGGCGCATCCGCCGCGGCGCTTCATTTCGCGCGGTTCTGGCTGCCCCCGGCGAGCGCCCTTGCCGTGATCGTGCTGCTCTATCCCGTGTGGACCTGGCGAAAGCTGACGCTGGCCAGCCGATACCTGTCCCAGGAGCTGGAGCGCTCCGACACGGCCGCCGCCATATTCGCGCGCGACAAGCCCGACGATCCTCCCGCCGACGTGCTCGACCGCCAGATCCACCTGCTGAGTCGGGCGGTCGAGCGGGAGCGGGACCTGAGCAAGTTCCTGCGGGACCGCCTGTCGCAGATGCCCGACTGCGTGATCGTCACCGACCTGGAGGGGCTGACCCTGTTCGCCAACGACAAGGCGCGGCAGCTGTTCCGCGACCTCAACGGCGTCGGGGACCTGCTCTACGCCGACGATCTCCTCAACTACCTCCATGCCGTGCGGCCCACCGGACGCGTGCCGGTCCGCTTCTCCGCCGCGTCGCAGCTCAAGGGAATTCCCTGGAACTGCGCGGCCGAGACCACGTCCGGCCAGTCGTTCGACGTCCGCTTCCAGCCGCAGCGCAACAGTGCCCAGGACCTCGTCGGCTACGTCGTCCGGATCGTCGACAATACCGACGTCATCACCACCCAGCGGCAACGCAACGATGCGCTGGAACTGCTCTCGCACGACATGCGCGCGCCGCAGTCCGCGATCATCTCGTTCATCGACGGCCTGGCGCCGGGGGAAATCTCCAGCGAGGCGGCGCGGCGGATCCGCGCGGATGCCGGGCGCACGCTCAAGCTGGCCGACGATTTCGTCCACCTCGCCCGGGCCCAGACGGTCGAAGTGCGGATCGAGCCGGTCGACCTTGTGGCTCTCACCGTCGAGGCCGCGCAGGCCTTGTGGCCGCAAGCCTCGGCCAAGGGGATTACCTTCGCCCATGACTTCGCCGAGCCGGAGCTGTGGCTGTCCGGCGATGCGTCGCTGCTCGCCCGGATGCTGGGGAACCTCATCGACAATGCCGTGAAGTTCAGTCCGGCGAAGGCATCCATCGGGCTGGCGTGCCGGAGCTTGGCGCACCACGGCGCTGCCTGGTGCTCGGTGACCGTGACGAATTTCGGCGAAGGCATCCCGCCCGAGCGCATGGCCGAGCTGTACCGCCGGTTCCAGAGCACGGCACCGGCGGGGACCCACGGCGTCGGCTTGGGCCTGGCTTTCGTTCATACCGTCGCGGTCAGGCACCGCGGCAAGGTCACCTGCCGGTCGGTCGCGGGCGGGCAGACGGCCTTTACCGTGGAACTGCCGGCCGAGGTCAGCCCGAGCGGCCTGCTTCCGCCGCCGATTGCCGGATAGCGGCACAAAGCTGCCGGACGATCAGGTTCGGGTCCGCGGCCTTGCGCGAAACCTTGCGCGCGACCTGGACATTGAGGACGACCTTGCCCGAGGACATCTCGGAAACGGTCAGCGCGGCGAACTCGGCGGTGCGGCCCCGCTTGAGGTTGCGCGGGGTAGGGCCGGCAGCGGCGGCATCCCGCGCTGCGAGCAGGACCAGGGTCTTGCGCGGACGCATCGCGCGGCTGAACTGGACGAGATACCCGGGCATTTCGGCCTCGCGCAGGCCGATGTCGGTCAGGCACTGCGAGATGATGTCGGCCCCGGCGGCCTCGCTGTCGGCGCTGAAGGCGATAGTGGCGCTATCGCTCGCGAACGGGCCGGTTGCCGCTTCCGCAGGAGCGGCCGCCAGGCCAAGGGCGAGCAGAAATCGTAGCGACATAAATCGTAGTGGCATGGCGCCGACGATAGGCAAGGCGGAGCGCCCAGGCAAACCATCGCGCCGCGCGTGAGCGGCTCTTTCGCGGGGGCGATCACGGTGCCGGCGGCATCCTCCGCCCATGCTGCGGATCGCCGCCTCGCGGGAAGGGCGCGGTGACCGATCAGCGCCGTACGGCACCGGCGATGTCGGCCAGGAGTCCGTCCAGTTCGGCATCCTCGGCGATGATGTCCGTGACGCGCTGCACGACCTGCTGAAAGCGCGCATCATTCCCCAGCGGTCCCAGCCGTTCGGCGATGAGCTGTTCGACGATGGTTCGCCGCAGGTCCTGATCGCTCGCGCCCGCCCGGGCGACCTGCCGGGCGATCGGCGCATTGTTGGCGGGATCGACGGATCGCGCCGCGGCGGCCGGCCTCGCCCTCGCGCTTTTCGTCCGGCCACGCTCGGCCAGCTTCTGCCGCAACAGGATGACGAACCGGTCGGTGTTGGAAAGCGCTTCCATTGCCGGTCAATGCCGCGTCCCGCGGTCGTCCTTGAGCCGCGATTGCTGCAGCAGCAGGTCGACCGCGCTGGCCGGCACGTCCGCTTCCGCTGGCGCCGCGGGGCGAGAGGCTTCCGGACGTGGGCCGTCGGGAAGATTTTCGATCTGATCGAGGATCAACTGCATGTCGGCATTGACGAGCGGATTGGCCTTGTTCAGCTCCATGCCGCGCTTCAGCAGGCGCCGGGCCTCGGAGAACTGGTCGGCGGCGAGATTGGACAGCCCCTCGGCGAGGACCCGCAGCGGCTCGTCGTCGGGAAGGGCGGCGAGCGGGGTCCAGACGGCGATCGCGTCGAGCGCGCGGCCGGAGGTGAGGTCGAGAAATCCGAGCTGGAAGCGCGCGAGCGCATATTCCGGGGCGACCTCCACCGCGCGGGCCATCGCGCGGCGGCCTTCGTCGTAGCGCTGCTGGCCGGCGAGGACCGAACCTTGGAGGAAATGCAGCCGCGGATCGAGCGGCCAGGAGGCCAGCAGCTCGCCCAGCCTGGCCAAGCCGCCCTCGTCGTCATGCTGCAACTGGGCGACGAGCGCATCGAGCGGCTCTGCCGGGCACAGCATATCGTCGGCTGGTTCCATCGCTTCGTCACCCCTCCAGTCTGAACTTGCCCATATCAGACAATCGTTTGCGCAGTAACCCGATGGCCTGCTTGTGAAGCTGGGAGATGCGGCCCTTGCTGAGGCCCAGCAGCTTGCCGATCTGCTCGAACGGCACGCTTTCAAGATAGTGCAGGCGAACGATCGAACGGTCGCGTTCGGGCAGTCCCTCGAGCGCCTGGGTGAGATGGCGGACCGTCTGCTTCCAGGCCAGGGACTCGTAGGCGTCCTTCGCGGGATCGCGCTCGTCGGCGAGGTACATCACCGAATCCTCGAGCATGATGCCGACGGCCAGGCTGGCGGCGATCTCCCCGAGGATCGCCAGCTTGTCGTCGAGCGATTGCGGCTCCGTCCCGTCTTCGCGCAGCGATCGGAGGCGTTCGCGCTCGATCCGGCGGCGGGTGGAGATCTGCTGGTTGACCTCGCTCAGCCGGCCGATCCCTTCCGAAATCGCTCCGGCCACGCGGCGCGTGCAATAATAGCGAAAGGGCACTCCCAGTTCAGGCTTGAAGCGGTCGATCGCTTCGAGCAGGCCGACGCTCGCCAACTGGAGCAGCTCGCCGAACTCGCGCGGGGTCGCCGCCTCGTCCCGCATGAACCGCCAGGCGATCCGGCGTGCGACCGGGAGATAGCGCGAGAACAGGGCCTCGCGCGCCGCCAGGTCCCCGCTGCGGCATGCCTCCCACAGCTCGCGTTCCTCCTGGGGCATGGCTGTCGGAGCAGCGGCGGCGAGGGCGGCGGGGTCCACTAATGAAAGCTGCCGATCAGGCCTTCGAGGATGAGGGCCCATCCGTCGATCAGCACGAACATGAGGATCTTGAGCGGCAACGAGATGGTCGCCGGCGGGACCATGAGCATGCCCAGCGACAGCAGAATGGCCGAGACGACGAGGTCGATCAGCAGGAACGGGAGGAGAATGACGAAGCCGATGGTGAACGCCACGCGCAGCTCGTTGAGCATGAAGGCCGGGACCAACTGCATCAGGCCGACCTCGCCGGCGGACTTCGGCACGGGCAGGCGCGAGACGGTGTAGATCGCCTTGAGGTCGTTGTCGCTGACCTGGCGCAGCATGAAGGCGCGCAGCGGCATTGCGCCTTGTTCCACCCCCTGCTCGACCGAGACGCGGCCGGCCAGGAACGGCTGCAGTCCCTGGCTGGCGACCTGTTCCAGCGGCTTGCCCATCGAAAGCGCCGTCAGGAACAGCGCGAGCGAGGTCAGGACCGCGTTCGGCGGGGTTTCGGGCATGCCCAGCGCGTGCCGGATCATCGAGAGGACGACGACGATGCGCAGAAACGAGGTCATGCAGATCATGATCGTGGGCAGCAGCGCCAGCAGCGCGATGATGAGCGAGGTCCGCACCAGCGAGGTGGATTCCGCCGTCAGCATCGTGCCGGCGGGCGCTGCGGCCAGCGCCGGGCCGAGTGGGATCAGGGCCGAGGTGGCGGCCGCCGCGATCAGTGCTGTCCACCGGTTCCCGCTCATGCCGGGCCCGCGCTGCCGGCCGGAGCGGCCGCGCCGTCGCGGGAGCCGCCGAGGAGGACCAGGGCCGCGGCGCCCGGCGCAACCAATGCGGCATAGGATTGCCCGTCGATCTCGACCAGTGCGAGGCTCCGCTGCGGCCCGAGGCTCTGCTGCTCGATCACGCGCATGCGTCGCTCGCCCGGCCCGCGGGGCAGGGCGGAGCCCAGTGCATGGTGCTTGCGCAGGACGAGGATCGCGGCAGCGCCCAGCGCCAGGCAGAGCGTCAGTGCCGCCACGACGCGCCAGGGCGATACCGTAAAGCCGTCGCCGCCGCCGCCGAGGCTGTCCGCCGCGGCAGCCTGGGGCAGCGCGACGAGCAAGCCGGCAATCAGGCACCGCTGAATGGTCATTGCTTGCGGGCGAAGATCTCGGTGACGCGCACCCCGAACCGATCGTCGACCGCGACGATCTCTCCGCGCGCCACGAGGGCGCCGTTGAGCGTCAGGCCGATCACCCCGTTGAGCGGCGAATCGAGCGGAACGACCTCCCCCGACTTGAGACCGGCCAGTTCGTGGATCGTCATGGCCCCCCGGCCGAGCTCGGCCACCAGGTCGATCGACAGGTTTCCGAGGACTTCGGGATCGAGCATCCGGATCATCCGTTCGGCCTTCGCATCGGCCCTGCTCGCGGCGTTGCTCGCGGCCTTGCTCGTTGCGGCTTCCCGCACCTCGACTTTGTCTTCCACGGCGGTTCCTAACTTGCGGTGAGCGTGAGCTGTCCAGCTTCGTGGACGAGAGTGGCATGACCGATCGTCGTGCCCGTTGCGGTCGCGGACAGGGGAATCGGCTCGCCGATCCGGCGCGGGAGGACGATGGTGTCCCCCGGCTCGATCCGCTCGAGCTCGGCGAGCGACATGCTCACGCTCCCGAGCGCCACCTCGAAGTCCACCGGCACGGCCGCCAGCGGCATGGCCAGCGGCACCGGCGCGGCGGGGGCCGGTCGCCACGGCGGGCATTGCCGTTTGCGCAGGACGGCCATCGTGCCGAGGTCGATCAGGATCGGCAGAGCGAAGGCCTGCGACACGGTGCCGAGCTTGCAGGCGAGCCCGCGCGCCGGACCGGCACCGCCATGCGCGGGCGATGCCCCAAGGCAATCCGCCAGGTCATCGGCGATGCGCTCGCCCAGCCGTTCGAGCAGTCGTTCGTCATCCCCGGCCGGGCGCGGGCGCAGGTCCCCCCGGTCGAGCGCATGGAGCGCGATCGCTTGCGCGGTCGACCCGTTCCAATCGGCCCAGATTCCTCCGCCCAGGCGGCGCCAGCCGTGACGGGGCGCCGGGGAGGAGGCGATGCCCGGCTTGTCCTGCCGGCGCACCTTCCGATCGCCGAACCACCTGGCCGACCATTCCTCGATCCGACCATCGATCGCCGCCAGGACCGCGGGTGCGGTCAGGGCGTCGTCGGGCAGCCAGTCCAATGCCCGTGCCGTCACCCTTGACCTCGGATCCCGAACAGTTGCTGGATCATGTCGTTGGTGGCGCTGACCACCTGCGACGAGGCCTGGAAGCCGCGCTGGATCAGGATGAGGTCGCCGAACTGCTTCGAAAGGTCGATATTGGAGGCTTCGAGCTGTTTCGAGAGCAGGCGGCCCATCCCTTCGACCTCGCTGCCGACTATCCGGGTGGGGCCGTTGCCGTCGGTGACGAACATCCCGTCGCCGATCCGGCGAAGCTGCTGCGGGTCGCGAAAGTCGGCCAGCGCGACCAGACCCAAGGTCTCCGTCTTGGCGTTGGAATAGGTCAGTTGGATATGGCCGGTCGTGTCGGTCGACACCTTGGTGAGCGACCCGACGGCGTTGCCGTCAACCGAGGCGGCCCGCAACGTCGAGGTGGAGCCCCCCGAAAAGGACGATACGCCCGAGGAGAAATCGAGCACCACGTCGAACGGGTCCGCGCCGGTCGGGGTGGTGTGGATCGTGAGCTTTTCGGTCGTGGGGTCGACGGTGCTGCCGATGAATTTCAGCGTCGAAGTCCCGATCGGCACGCCGTTGGCATCGGTGACGCTCACCGTCCATTCGTTCACGGCGGTCGTGACCTTGTCGAATTTCACCGACCAGGCCTGCTTGCCGCCCAGCGCATCGTAGACCGCCAGGTCCGCGACCGTCGCGGTGGTCGCCGAGGACGACAGGTTGTCGGCGAACTTGATCGTGCTCGTCGCCGTGGGCGCATAGGTGCGCCGGGAGTCGATATTGAGCGCCGCCGGGCGGTTCGCGGCGTCGAGCACGCCGAGGCGGAACTCATCGTTGCCCTGCAGGGACAGATAGCCGTCCTGGTCGACCGCGAACTGTCCGGTGCGGGTGTAATAGGTCTTGCCGTCGTTGAGCAGGACCAGGAAGCCGCTGCCCTGGATCGCCAGGTCGAGATCGCCGTCCGATTGCCGGAGATCGCCCTGCGTGAAGTCGATCCGCGCTTCGCCGAAGCGCACGCCGTTGCCCACCTTCCCCGCGCCGGTGTTGGAGAAGAAGGTCAGCCCGCCGCCGCCGTAGGAGAAGACGTCGTTGAAGTTGGTGGACGTCGCCTTGTAGCCCAGGGTGTTCAGGTTCGCGACGTTGTTGCTGATGGTTTGCAGGCCCTGGCTGAACGCATTCAGCCCGCTGAGGCCGGTGTAGATGGCACCGAGCATTGGCTTTCTCCCTAACGAACTTGCGCGATATTCTCGATCGACATGCCCTGCACGGTCTGGCCCGCGGCGGTCAGCAGCGTCACGGTCGGCTTGCCCGAGGTGAACGAGACGGCTTGAACCACCCCGGACAGCGTGCCCGTGGGCGTCTGAATATCGACCGTCTTGCCCAGCAGGGCGGTGGCCTGCATCGCCGACTGGGCGGAGAGCAGCGAGGTGATCTGGTCGTTCAGTGACTGGGTCTGCTGAAGCTGGGAGAACTGCGCGAGCTGCGAGACGAACTCGGTGTTGTCCATCGGCTTCAGCGGGTCCTGGTAGGTCAGTTGCGTCAGGATGATCCGCAGGAGCGACTGGAATTCCAGCCCGAACGCGCTCTGCGCGGTCGATGCTGTCGATGTCGGTGCTATTGCCATTGTCGCACTCCTCTATCCTCGGGCACCGCGCCGCGCGGTCCGCACGATTACGCGGCCGATCGCCACGCCATATTCGGAAGCGACCGCGCGCGCAGTCTCTTCCAGGTTCGAAATGGATGCTTCCCCGCCATCCGCCCCATCGACGACGATGGTCAGCTCGGCGCCCTTGCCCAGCAGGCCGACCTGGAACGGCGAGGTTCGGCGGGCGAAGCGCCGATCGGCGAATGCAGGACGGACGGGACCGGCCTCCTCGGGCGCGGAGGGAAAGTCGCTCACCGGCGTCGCCCGGCCGTCCGCCGGGAGGTCGGGCAGGGCCGCCTGCGGCGTCGCAGGGCCGGCTGAGCGCAGCGGATCGGTTCGCGAGGCGGCCTCGCCCGCGCCGTGGGGCGATAGGGTTGACCTTGGCGGCTCGGCTGGGGCCGGCGCGGCCTGCATTGGTCGCGGGAGGTCGCCGGCAGGCGCCTCGCTGGTCGCCGCGCCGGACACCGCTTCCGGCCCGGGAATGGCGGCCGTATCGCCCAGATCCTGCGCGAAATGGACGCCGAGCAGGCCGGCCTCGGAAAACCCCAACGCCCGCTGCGCCAGCAGCGTGCCGGCGCCCGCGCCGCCCTCCAGCAGTTGCGCGAAAGAAGCCGCGGGCCCGCCGCGGAGCGCGCCCGGAGGCGTGATGGGGACAGCGGCAAAGAGCGGTCCGACCTTCACGATACGGCCACTCGCGCCGCGTTGCGGTCGTCGCGCTGTGCCAGGCTCTTTTCCTCGCGCAAACGGCGATGCCGCCGCCTTGCCCGGTCGAGCAGGTCGGCGGCGCAGCGGCTGTTCGCCTGGGAGCGGCTGTAGTCGGTCCGTGCCGTCTCCAGCTCGGCGCGAAGCGCGGCCAGGTCTTCGCGGGATTGTGCTCTCGCGGCGTCCTGCCGGGTGACCGCCAGGCTGCGGATCGCCACCGCCATGGGATCGAAACGATCGGCCGTCAGGCTGCAATGCCAATCGTCCAGTACCCTGCCGAACTTCGCATCTTCCTCGCGGCAGCGGTCGTGCTGAGCCTCTGCGTCACGGGCAATGTCGACCGCGCGCGATTGCGCCAGACGTTCCGCGACCGCGCGCAGCGCGCGGATTTCGGCCAATTGCTCGAGCTGCCGCTTCGACCGGGTCACGGCGTTTCTCCCGGCAGGGCATCGAGCGCGGCGAGCATCTGCGGAAATTCGACGTGATCCGCGGCATCCTGGGCGAGAAACCTGTCGATGGCGGGCTTGGCCTTGATCGCCAGGTCCAGCCTTGCACTGTTGCCCGCGGTATAGAGCCCGGACTCGATCAAGGTGCGCGAGGCTTCGTATTCGGCCAGCAAGGAGATCGCGCTGCGGGCCTTGGCCAGGTGATCGCGGGAGACCAGCTTGTGCGAATTCCGGCTCACGCTGCGGCCGACGTCGATCGCAGGGAAATGCCCGCGCTCGGCCAGCGTTCGCGACAGGACGACATGACCGTCGAGGAGCGATTTCATCATCTCGCAGATGGGATCGTCGACGTCGTCGGTTTCGCTCAGCACGGTGAACAGCGCAGTGACGGATCCCCCGGATTTCAGCGCGCCGCACTGTTCGACCACGCGCGGAATCGCCGCGAAGACGCTGGGCGGATAGGCGCGCACGGTCGGCGGCTCGCCCGCGGCCAGGCCGGTTTCGCGCATCGCCATGGCCAGGCGGGTGGCGGAATCGAGGATCAGCAGCACGTCCTTGCCGCGATCGCGCCAGTGCCGGGCCATGGCCAGCGCCTGGTAGACCGCCCGGATCCGCAGCGCGGCCGGCTTGTCCGAGGTCGCGGCGACGAGGGTGGAGCGTTTGCGGGTTGTCTCGTCGAGTTCGTCGAGCCACAGCTCCTCGACCTCGCGGCCGCGTTCGCCGACCAGACAGAGTATCGTGTGGTCCGCGGTGACCTGGCGGGCGAGCTGGGCGATCAGGCTGGTCTTGCCGACCCCGCTGGCCGCGAAGATCCCGACGCGCTGACCGACCCCCAAGGTCAGGAGGCCGTCGAGCGCCCTGATTCCGGTATGCAGCACCTGCCGCGGCGAGGCGCGTTCGAGGGGGCTGGGCATTTCGGCATGGAGCGGTGCGCGCGGCGGGGCGACGATCGGCGGCCCGTCGTCCAGCGGGTGGCCCAGCGCATCGATGGGCCGACCAAGGAACGCGTCGCCCACGGAAACCGCCGCGTCGACGTTGAGCGCCAGCACGCGCATTCCCGCCGCCATGTTCGATACGTCGTCGAACGGCACCAGCGCGATGTGATCGACATCGACCTTGACCACTTCGGCGATGCAGGCCGGTGCGCCGTCTTGCCCGCCGATCTCGCAAAGCGAGCCGAGCGCGACGCTTGGTCCGTCGGCCTCGAGCCAGGTGGACATGATCCGCTGCAGGCGGCCCCAGCGCTTCACCGGATCCAGCGCGTTGATGCTGTCGATGAAGGCGTGTTCCTTCATGGCCGGTCGCCCGGCATAGCGGCAAGTTCGTCCAGCAGGTCGCGGACCGCCCCCCACTGCTGGTCCAGGCCGAGGTCGAGCGAGCCGACCCGCATCTGCATCCGGCACGCGCCGGGAGCGAGATCGGGATTGGCCGAAATCTGATCGGGCCCCAAACCCGACTTGCCGGCCAGCTCTGCCAGCTCGCGGGTGTCCGGGAAATCGATCCGGGAAACCTCGATCCGCAGCAGCATGTGCCGTTCGAGCGCTTCGAGCTGGAGTTTGACCAGATCGGCCACAGTGGCCTTCCGGCCGGCATCGTCGCCGAAGAGCTTCTCCAGCGCGGTCCGGGCGACCAGGAGGGCGAGCGCTTCCATCCGGTCGCGGCCATCGGCGAGTGCGGCGACAGCCTGCTCGATCCCGCCGCGCACGAGCTCGAGAGACCGTTCGCGATCCTCTTCCGCTTCCAGTTCGGCGGCGAGGCGGCCGGCGGCCTCGCCCTCGGCCCTGGCCTCGGACACTTGATCTCCGAGCGTGGCAAGAGCGGCATCACGCTCGGCAAGCAGCGCTCCCAACCGGGCGATTTCCTCGTCGCGCGGATCGGCGGCCTTGCGCGATGGCTGGCCCTGCGGTGCCGGGACGGGCGGTGCGTAAGGCGTCACCGTCCGGGAATCGCGCGCGCTGCCCAGCTTGATGACGACGCTCATCGGCCGAGCCTCCAGCGCGCGGGCCGAAGGCGATCGACGATCGTCGCCAGTCCGGAGCCGGGCTGGCCGGCAGCGGCGTTCGCGGCCGTGCCGAGTTCCGCGGCGCAGGCTTTCAAGGCTGCAATGGCGCTTGGCGTGACCGATCGAGCGCCTGGGCCCTCGGCGGGGTCGGCGGCGGCAAGGCCCAGGAGTTCCAGCAGCCAGGGAGACAGGCCCGCAGGCACGCCCTGCCGGTCCAGCACTGCGGGAGCTTGGGCCGGTTTTTCGCCGTGATATTCATCGAGCAGCGCGCGAACCCTGTCTCGTTGGGTCTCGGTCAGCCGGTCCAGCACGGCCTTGCCAGCCGCAGCGGGCATCTCCGCGAGCTCGGCAACCATTCGGCGCAAGGCGCGGTCCGGGTCAGCCATGGCGCGCTTCGTCTTCGTCGAGGAGGTGCCCCAGCCGCGCGGCGAAGTCCGCCGGCGGGCGGCGGCGGAACATCGGGCGGGCAAGCGGGCTGGCAAGCACGGCAATGCCCACCGCCAGCAGCACGGCCGCAGCGATCCATCCCAGGCCCAGGCCGGGTGTTTCATCCTGATCCCACAAGGCTCCGGCCGGGCGTCCCACCGCCGAGGCCATCGGTCTGCCGACTTGATAGGGCGAGCTCGGCGGCAACTGGACGATCTCCAGGCTGTCGCCCGCGGCAGCATCGAAACCGATCGCGCCTTGGAGCAGCGGCACCGCACGGTCGCGCAGGTTCGGCGGCGGCGCGACGGAGAAGGTCAGGGTCACGCGGATCGGGTGCGCCGTGCCCGCAGCCGGCGTGTCGGCGCGCTTGGCAGGGACCACTACGGCCACTCGCAGCGCCGGGTCGGTAACGAGCTGGGTCACGACCTGGCGGACCTTGGCGGCCTGGACGGGATCGCCGCCATCGCGGGTTCCTTCCGCAGCGGCCACGTTCGGCTCTGCGCTCAACTGTTTGCCGCCGCTGTCGAGGACGACCACATTGGCGGCATCGAGATCCTCGACCGCCGAAGCGACGAGCCGCTGAATGCCGATAACCGCGTTGCCGTCGACCACCGCGCCGAGCTTGGGGGTGATCGTCACCGAGGCCTTTGCCGGGCGATGATCTTCCTGGAAGACCCCGGTTTCGGGCAGGGTGATGTGGACCCGCGCGGAATCGACCGTGGCCAGCGACATCAGCGTCCGCGCCAGTTCGCCCTGCAGGGCGCGCTGGTAGTTGATCTTCTGGGCGAACTCGGTGAGCCCCATGTCGGACTTGCTGAACAGCTCGAACCCCACCGTCCCCTTGAGCGGCAGGTCCCCGCCCAGAATCCCGATCCGCGTCGCATCGACCTGATCGGCCGGCACCAGGATCGTCGCGCCGTCGTTCTCCAGCCGGTGCGGCACTTTCCGACGCTTCAATTCGTCCACGATGAGGGCGGCATCGGCTGGCTTCAGCTTGGTGAAGGCCGGCTCCATGGGCGTGCGCAGGACCAGCAGCCAGAGCAGGAAGATCACTCCGGCCAGGGCCAGCGCACCCGCGGCGATCAGGATCATTTGCCGGCGGCCTTGCGCCTTCCGTTCGTCTTCGGCGGGCATCTGGGCCTTAGACCTGCATGTTCAGGAGTTGTTGCGAGGCGTCGATCAGGCGGTTGCGGACCTGGACCATCAGCTCGAGCGCGATCCGTGCCTCTTCGAGGGCATAGGTCACCTGGTGGAGCGGGATGGTGTCGTCGACGACCGCCCTGGCGACCAGCGTGTCGGCCTTGGCGATCTTGCTGTTCGCCGCGTCGACCCCTTGGGTCAGCAGGTCGGAGAAGGAGAGCGGCGGCGTGGCGGCCGCAGCAGCGGTGCGCGCCGGCGCCTGGATCCCGAGCAGATCGATCGCCTGGATCGGGGCCACGCTCATGACCGGCGCCCGATCTGCAGGGCATTGCTGTACATCTGCCGCGCCGCGTTCATCGCCACGACATTGGCTTCGTAGGCGCGGGTGGTCTTGACCATCAGCGCCATTTCGGCGGCATGATCGAAGCCGGGATAGGTCACGTAGCCCGTTTCGTCGGCGAGTGGATTGGCCGGTTCATAGACCCGCCGCGGCGGCACGTTGCGCGCTTCGACCGAATAGACCGCGACACCGCGCAGCCCTCGATCCTGTCCGCTTTGGTCGAGCCTGTCGGCGAAGCCCGCCGCCGGGCCGGAAATGAGCTGGAGCGGGCGATAGGCCGAGCCGCCTCCCGCTGCGATCGAATTCGCGTTCGCGAGGTTTTGGGCGATGATCTCGAGCCGCCGCCATTCGACGTCCATCCCGGTGCGGCTGATCTCCATGGCGTTCATTGTTAACGGGTCCCCGATACGGCCAGGGCATTGAGCTGCAACTGGCGGTTGAGCAGTTCGCTCAGCGTGGCGTAGCGGCCGGCGGTCGCGCTGGCCGAGGCGAGCTCGAGGTCGAGCCGCAACTCGGGCCGCCCTGCTGAATCGAAAGCCGGGACGATGCGCGGCTCGACCGCAGCAATGCTTTCCGGCCCCTTTGCGGCCGCGCCGCGCAAGGCGTCCTCGAAAGTGACGGCGAGCGGCCGGTAGCCGGGCGAGTTCGCATTCGCGATGTTCTGGGCGATGACCTGCGCGCGCACCGACAGGCCGTCGAGCGCCTTGAGCAGAACGGCTTCCGTGATCGCACTCATCGCTTGGCGGCCTTTCCTACTGAACGAGAATTTCGGCGTGCAGCGCGCCGGCCGCGCGCATCGCCTGGAGGATGTCGATCATCGTGCGCGTGGGGACCTTGGCGCGGGCCAGGCCCTGGGCGAGGTCGGCGACCGTCGCGTTGGGAAAGCGCATCACCGCGTTGCGGTCTTCCTCGACGTCGAGCTTGGTGTTGGTTACCACCAGCCCGCCCGCATCCCGGACGTAGCCGCCGTAGACGTCGGCGAAACCCGCGGTGCGGTCGATCGAGACCGAGACCTTGATGTCGCCCTGGGCGATGACGACGTCCGAAATCCGTACCCCGCCGCCCGCGACGATCGTCCCCGACCGTTCGTTCACGACGATCCTCGCCAGGCTGTCGGGCTGGACGGTGATGTTCTCGATCCGCGCGAGCAGGCTGTTCAGCGGACCGGTCCAACTGGTCGTGGCGATGCGGATGCGGTCTGCGGACAGAACCGAGGCGACCCCGCCGCCGAGGTTCGCGTTGATGTTCCTCACCACGCTTTCCGCAGTGCTGAAGTCGCCCTGGCGCAGAATGAAGATCACGGCCTCGCCCTGGGGGCGGACCGCTCCGTCGACGGGGCGCTCGACCGTCGCGCCGCCGGGCATCACGCCGGTGGTGGGGTGGTTCTTCTGGCGCAGGTTCTGGTCCGCCTCGAAGCGGTAGCCGCTGACCACCAGCGGGCCCTGGGCGATCGCATAGTTCTGCTGGTCGGGACCGATCAGCGGGGTCATCAGCAGGGTTCCGCCGGCCAGTGACCGAGCGTCGCCGGCCGAGGTCACCGTCACGTCGATCCGGTCGCCCACGCTGGCCGACGGGGGCAGGGTGGCGGTGACCATCACCACCGCGACGTTGCGGCTCTGCACCTGATCGGGCGTGACCGCCACGCCGAGCCGGCTGAACACGTTGCGCAAGGCCTGGCGGGTAACTTCGTTCCTGGCGGAATCGCCGGAGCCGGCCAGGCCCGTGACGATGCCGTAGCCCACCAGCGGGTTCTCCCGCCAACCCTGGAACCGGCCGAGGTCCTTGAGCCGCACCTCGTCCGCCGCGGCGGGCGCTGCGAGGATTGGGGCGAGGAGCAGGGCGACGGCCGCCGCAAGGATCGCGAAGGGCCGGCTCACAGGATGCCGAACCAGTTGAAGATGCGGTGGACGATCCCGGGCTTGGCGCTGCGGCTGGCGAAGCCCTTGCCGTCGTATTCGATCCTGGCATCGGCGAGGCGCGAGGAAACGATCGCGTTCTCGGAATTGATGTCCTCGCTGCGGACGCGGCCGCTGACGCGGATGTTCACGCGTTCTCCGCTGATGTTCAAGGCCTGCCACCCCGAAACGACAAGGTCGCCGTTGGGGAGCACTTCGGTCACCGTCGCGCTGAGCTGTGCCGCCATGCGGTTGGCACGGGCATTGGTGCCCTGGCCTTCGTAGGCGCCGTTCGCGCTGAGCCCGCCCGAGCGCTCGAACGAGGGTTGGCCCGACCCGGTCGAGGCCGTGATCGAGCCGTCGATGGCAGTGCGCTTCTTGCTGCCCTGGGTCACGGTGTTGGACGCGGAGTTGTTCTGGAGGACCTGGATCGTGATCAGGTCCCCGATGCGCGAAGCCTTGCGGTCGGCGGCGAGCGCCGACCAATTGCCGCCCCTGTAAAGGTCTTCGGCCCGCGCGAGGCCTGCCGTGCCGGTCGCGGCGACCTCCAGGGCGATAGCGAAGGCGGCGCGCTTCATCGGGCTGGCGTCCCGACGACGGCCCGGATCACCGCCCCGTCGGGCGTCCGCACGAAAACCTGCTCGCCTGGCTTGGCCGCGCTCGCCGCCAGCCCCGTCCGCTCGATGGCGAAGGAGGTGCTCGCGATGCGGACCGTGACCTGCTCGCCCTTGGCGATGCCCTCGGCGTCACGGGCGGTCACGCGCGGCGCCTCGGCGGCAACGTGCCGGCGCACGACTACCGGATCGCCATCGATGCCCGCGAGGCACTCGGCGAGCTGCGGTAGCCGGGCGCGTGCCTGCGCGGCGAGCTCACGGCGCGGGATCGCGGTCTGCAGGATCTCGCGGCCCACCCGCAGCAGGCCGGTGTGGCGCGCCTGCAAGGCCAGGTCTGCCGGAAGCGCAGCCGTGTCGATCACGTCGCCCAGGTGCAGGACCTCGCCGCGGATTTCGGCTTCGGCGAAGAACGCCAGGGAAGTCGCGCAGACCGCTGCCATCACGATCTCAGCGCCGCAGCCCGTTGGCGATCGCCATCAGTTGGTCACCGGCCTGGACCACCTGGGCATTGGCGCCATAGGCCCGCTGGGCCAGGAGCAGACCGACCAGTTCGGTCGAGAGGTCCACGTTCGATGCCTCGATCGAGCCCTGGACCAGGATCCCCTTGCCGCTTTCGCCGGGCGCGAAGGTTTGCAGCTCGACATCGTCGGGCACCCGGAAATAGCCGCCTTCCGCTACCTTGAGCCGGGTGATGTCGTCGGGCATGACGAGTTCGAGCTGGCCCAGATCGGTAAGCTCGGTATCGCCCGCGGCAAGGCCGCGGACCGTTCCGTCGCGATCGATCCGCAATTCGGTCATGTCGTCGGCAACTTGCACGAAGGATTTCAACTGCAGGCCATCGGCCGTCTGCAGCGTGCCGTCGCTGCCGATCTTCAGCGTCCCGCCCCGCCAGAGATAGGTCTGCCCGCGCGGCCCCAGGACCTCGATGAAACCGTCGCCACTGATCGCAAGGTCGAGCGGCCTGCCCGTCTCGCGCAGGTCGCCCTGGGCGAAGACCCGGCCGATGTCCGTAACCGCCGCACCGGCACCGGTTTCCCCGGCCGACCGGGCAAGCGGAGCGACGCCCTCCGCGATCGTGGGCGCGGTCACCAGTTCGGCGAAGCGCATCTCGCCCCGCTTGTAGGTGTTGGTGTTAACGTTCGCGACGTTCTGGGCAATGACTTCGAGGTTGCGCTGCTGGAGGTCCAGCCCGACCGCTCCGATGTAGAAGGCGCCGTTCATCTTACGCTATCCCCGACGGTTGAGAGGACCCTGCCCATCAGGTCGTCATAGGCGATCATGACGCGTTGGCCGGATTCGGCCTGGCGGATGGCCTGCATCAAGGCGACCATCTCGTCCCCGGTGGAGACATTCGACGCCTCGTAGGCGCCCTGGACGACCTCGGCCTCTTCGGCGGGCGACATGCCGGACGGCGGCTCGGCGAAACCACCGACGATCGGCGGCAAGGCGGTGCCGTCGACCGGTGCGAAGATCCCGACCGCGCCCGAACCGCGGCCGGCACCATCCGCGGCGACCTCGCCGCTGGCCAGGACCTTCAAATCGGTGTCCGTCACGACAAGGTCGTTGCCATCGGCCTTCTGCAGGGCGCCGCCGAAGGCATCGACCAGCCGGCCTTCGGCGCTCCGCGTGAAGCGGCCCGCCCGCACATAGCGGATCGCGTCGTCGCGGCGGACGGCGAAATAGCCGGGACCCGAAATGGCCAGGTCGTAAGGATTGCCGGTTTGGACGAGCTTGCCGGGGGCGGGATCGATCGCCGAGCCGATCTGCGCCCCCGCCGCGCCTCCCGAAGTTCGGGTGTCGACAAGCTCTGCAAAGGAAATTCTTCGTTTGTAGCCAGGTGTCGTCGAATTTGCGATATTCTGCCCCGCAATTTCAGCACGTTGTTGTGATTGCGAAAGGGTTGCGCTCGCCGAATCGACCAGATCAGGCAATCCAGCCTCCATTCATTCGGTTCAGATCAACCGAATCTTTCATGAATATTTCCTCTTCCTCAAATGATTGGCTATCAATCCATTTTTAGGACGTCAAACGATTTAAGGTCAATTGATTGTGGAACCTCATTGACAGAAATTACCGCCAATCTGGGTGTACTTCTCCTCAGGAATGCCCGGAGATGCTTGCGGATCGTCGGACCGCATAGCAGGACGGGCGCGATGCCCTGCTGGATCATGGAATCGACCAACGGAATTATCGTGCGCATCAGCAGTTCCGCCAAGCGTGGTTCTATGATCAGCGGGCCGCTCACTTCGGTCTTGCCGATCGATTCGGTAATTTGCGCCTCTATGCGAGGGTCCAGGCTCAGGACCGAAAGTTGATCGGCATCTCGCTTGAGCTCGTTGCAGATCACGTGGCTCAATCTTTGTCGGACCAATTCGGTGAGTTCGGTCGGGTCGCGAGTGATTCGCGCCACGTCGACGAGGATTTCGCTGATGAGTTCCATGCTGCGGATCGGAACGTCTTCGCCGACGAGATTTTGCAGTACCCGCTGTATATCCGAAATGGACATGATATTGGGAATGAGCTCTTCGATCAGCCCGGGTTGGCGGGTTCTGACCTCTTCCAGCAAGCGGGTGACGTCGCTGCGGGTCAGCAGCAGCGGGGCTTCCGCGCGCACGACCTCCGTCAGGTGGGTGATCAGCACGGTAATCGGATCAACCAGCGTATAGCCCGAGGCGCGTGCCTCTTCGCGGTCCCCGTCATCGATCCAGACCGCGGGCAGGCCGAAGGCCGGGTCACGCGCCTCTATCCCTGCGAGGCCGGGCCTGGCGCCGGTGGCCCTGATCGCGAGCGTGCTGCCGGGATGAATCGTGCCGTGAGCGTAAGGGGTGCCGAACAAGGTGATCTCGTAGGCGAGCGCGCCCAATCCTGCGCCGTCCTCGATCAGCACGGGCGGGACGAGCAGGCCCGAAGCCTCGCTGCGCTGCTTGCGCATCGCCGTCAGGCGTTCCGCAATCACCGAGCGCATGGGCAGCCACGCTTCGGCCAGATCCTTCCCGAGCGAGACGCCGATCGCGGGGGGCGGCTTGACCGGGCCGGTCTCTTCAGCAGATGGGCCTTCCTCCTCGTCCCGCGCCTCCGCCGCGCCCCGCCGGCGCCGCATGCCCAGCCACGCCCCGGCAAAGATCAGCACCAGGATGCCGATCGGCCATTTGGGCATGCCGGGGAGCAGCATGAGCAGGACCAGCGCGCTCATGACGATCAGGAGGATTTTTGGGACTGAGCTTAGTTGGGCGATAACTTCGGTGCTAAGTTGGCGGTCCGCGGCCGAGCGCGTCACGATGATGCCGGTCGCGACCGAGATCACCAGGGCGGGGACCTGGGTGACGATGCCGTCGCCGATCGTGAGCAGCGTGTACTGCTGCAGGGCATCGGACCAGTCCAGGCCGCGCTGCGACACGCCGATGACCCATCCCGCGACGATATTGATCAGCACGATGACGATGCCGGCGATCGCATCGCCTTTGACGAACTTCGAGGCGCCGTCCATGGCCCCGTAGAAGGCGGCCTCGCGCTCCAGCGTCCTGCGCCGGTCCTTGGCCTCTTCCTGGTCGATCAGCCCCATGTTGAGGTCGGCATCGATGCTCATCTGCTGGCCCGGGACCGAATCCAGCGTGAAGCGCGCCGCGACTTCCGAGACGCGCTGCGCGCCGGACGTCACGACGACGTACTGGACCACGACGAGGATGAAGAAGACCACCAGGCCGATCACGAAATTGCCCTGGACCGCGAAGGAGCCGACCGCTCCGATCACCTGGCCCGCATCGCCGTCGGTCAGGATCAGCCGGGTCGCCGCGACGTTCAGCGAGAGGCGGAACAGCGTGGCGACCAGCAGGAGGGAGGGGAAGGTGGAGAATTCGACCGGCTTGCGGACGTAGAAGGTCAGCATCAGGACCATCAGCCCGAACGACAGGTTGAGGATGATCAGGAAGTCGAGCAGCGGGGTGGGGATCGGGGCGAACAGGATCAGCAGGATCGCGATCATGCCGCCGACGAGCGCCAGATCGGAATTGTCGCGCAGGACCCGGCCGAACATCAGGCTTGCTCCTTCCGGCCGAGCCCGTGGCTGCGGTAGTGCCCGGCCACGCCCTCGAACAGCTCGGCGGGGATCTCGCGGCCGATCCGGCCCGCGCGGTACAGGGCGCGGGCGAGCGGCGCGTCGGTCACCGTGACGATCCCGTAGGAAAAGCCGATCCGCTTGATCCGCCGGGCCATCTCGCCCGCGCCGCGGGCGGTGACCGTCGGCGCCGCCATCGCCCGGCGATCGTACTTGAGCGCCACGGAATAGTGGGTGGGGTTGGAAATGATGATGTCCGATCCCGGCACGCCGCGCAGCGCCTTGACCGCCTGGGCGAACTGCTCGTGCAGTTGCCGGCGCTTCTGCTTGAGGCGCGGCTCGCCCTCGCGGTCGCGGTGCTCGCGCTTCAGCTCGCGCCGGCTCATCCGCATGCGCTTGGCGAAGTCGCGCCGGACATAGAGCTGGTCGAGCGCGGCGAAGACCAGGGCCGCCAGGGCCAGGAACAGCAGAAGCTTGAGCGTCAGCGCCATCAGCGCCGCGGCGAGGCCGGCGCCGCTGGTGAGGGTCAGGCGGTCGGTGGTCAGCGCACGGCCGATCACCAGCCAGGCGACGGTGGCATAGACCGCCAGCTTAACGGTCGCCTTCAGGGCCTCGACCAGCATGCGGATCGTGAACAGCCGCTTCAGGCCCTTTGCCGGGTTGATCCGGCTGAAATCGGGCTTGAGCGGGGTCGTGCTGAACAGCGGCCCGACCTGGAACAGCTCGAGCGCGAGGGCGATCCCGAACAGGGCGCCGGCAAAGGTCAGCAGCGGCGTCACCACCGGCGCGGCGAGGCGCTGGGCGATCGTGCCCAGCGCGGCGGGGCCCGCCTGCATCGATCCCGCCGCGACGAGGGTTTCGCTGGCGGCGCGGCCCAGCGTTGCCGCAAGGCCCGCGGCGCCGATCCAGAGGAAGCCGATCGCCCCGGCCAGGGCCGCGAAGAACCCGAGATCGAGGCTGCGCGCCACCGCCCCCTTCTCGCGCGCCTTGCGGAGCTTGAAGGGGGTGGCATCCTCGGTCTTGTCGAGCTCGGTCTCGTCCATGTCAGAGCAGCCTCGGCATGATTTCGAGCGCGGCGGCGACGAGCCGGGCGAGCAAGCTGCCGGACAGGCCCAGGGCGACCGGGACGGCCACCAGCATCACCCCGGCCTTGACCTGGATGCCGAGCAGCAGCGCGTTCATCTGCGGCACGGTGCGCGACAGCGCGGCGACCACGATGTCGCACAGGAACAGGGCCGCGATCGCCGCCCCGCCGACCCCGATCGCCGCGAGGGAGACCGCCGAGACGTAGCCCAGCAGCGGCTGAAGCGCGCCGTGGCCATGCTCGGCGCCGAGCGGCACGGCGCGCAGCGAGGCGGTGAAGAAGCGCAGGAGCTGGAGGTGCCCGCCCGCGGCGAAGAAGGTGGCCGCGGCGGCATAGCCGAAGATCGTTCCGACCAGCGGCTGCTGCGTGCGCGTCGTGGGGTCGATCTGCATGGCCAGGCCGAAGCCCGCCTGGACGTCGATGGTCCGCCCGGCGACGTTGAGGGTTCCGAACAGGAACTGCAGCACCGCCACCGGAACGAGGCCGAGAAACAGCTCGCGCAGGGCCCCTGCCGCGAGGGTCGCGGCCGTGACCTCGGAAAGCCGCGCTTCGGCCGGCAGGGCGGAGACGAGGGCAGCCGACAAGCCCAGGCCCATCAGCGCGACGAACAGCCGCGGCGCGCGGACCAGCGTGAACGGCGGGGCGAACAGGAACACCGGTGCGATCCGCAGGCTCAGCAGCACGCAGGATGCGACCCAGGCCTGGAGATCGTCGGCGGCCATCGACCGTCAGCCCAGGCTTGGAACGATGCGGATCATGGTGATCGCGAACTGGGTCATCCGCCCGATCATCCAATGTCCGAGAAAGATCAGCAGGAGCGCCGAGACGAGCATCTTCGGCACGTAGCTCAGCGTCATTTCCTGAAGCTGGGTGGTCGCCTGAACCACCGAGATGAGCAGCCCGACCAGGAGCACTGCCGCCAGCAGCGGGCCGGCGACGATCATCGCCTCCCACATCAGGCGGTTCAGCATGTCGATCGCCTGGCCCTGGCTCATCGCAGGGGCCTGCCGCGGCCATCGTTGCCGTTGCGGGTCAGGCCGAAGCCGGCGATCGCCTGGGCCAGGGTCTTGCCGTTGACGCCGGCCGGGAGGTTGAGCGCCCGGTCGCGGATCCGTTCGGCCAGTTCGGGCTTGCCGTCCATCTGCAGCAGGATCATCTTCGCCAGAGCCGGCCCGAAGCTGCTCTTGTCGAGCCGCAGGGCGATCTCGGTGCGCCGCTTGGCCGCCTCGATGTCGCCTTCCGCCAGGTCGAGCACGGCCAGCGCGCCGTGGGTCTCGGCGAAATTGTCGTCGTGCCGCAGCGCGGTCTCGAAGTTCCGGCGCGCGGCCGCGAGGTCGCGGCGGATGAACTGGGCCCAGCCGGCCGCGATCCAGGACCCGAGATGGTCGCCGAAGATCTCCGCGCCGCGCTCCAGGCACGGCGCCGCACGATCGACGTCGCCGGTCACCAGCAGGCTCAGGCCCATGCCGATCCAGGCGCGCGGCGCGTTGCTTTCCTGGGTCAGGGCGGTCTCGAACAGCGCGCAGGCCCGCGCCGCGTCCTCCTCGTTCAGCGCGACGAGGCCGCGCGTGGTCAGGGCGTCCACTCCGCCCTTGGCCCGCCCGGCGAGCTTGGCCGCAAGATCGTAATCGTCGGCGTCCATCGCCGTGACCGACAGCGCGCCCAGCAGCGTGTCGTCATCGGGCAGGCGCGCCAGCAGCGCCTGGCCCAGCTCCAGTGCCTCGTCGAGCCGGCCGAGATGGTGCAGCGCCTGGACCTTGAGCGTCGCGGCGCGCGGGACGGCATCGACCACCGCATCGTCGACGAGCTCGACCACCGCGGCGAAATCGTTCTCGAGCGCGCTGAGCCAGGCCAGGTTGAACCGGATGGCGGGATGCTCGTGGCCCGCGGCGCGCAAGGCTTCGAACGCGGCGCGGGCCCGGGCCCTGTCCCCGCTGCGCATCGCGACCAGGCCTTCGACGTTGAGCAGGGGCGGGGGCAGCGCCGCCAGGGCGCGGTATCGCGCCAGCAGGTCGTCGGCGGTATCGAGCCGCCCTTCGTCGAGCGCGGCGTTCGCCGCGTCGGCCAGCAAGGGCAGGTTGGCAGGATCCGCCTCGAGGAAGCCCAGCAAGCGTTCCAATCGCGATGGGGCGTTCATTTCAATGAGAATCCGATGCGTGAATGAAGCTGGGGGCTGGTCATTGCGCAAAGCGCCGTCGCGGTCACCCACGCCATTCCATCAACCCCCCAAAGCGGCATTGCACCCGCTGTCCAAATATTCTGTCGGCAAGCGCCTGCCTTGTCCAGACGCCTTTGGGGCCCAATTGGAGATTTGCACCTGAATAGATTTGAAAACTGCGCAAATGCTTGAGTATTTATGTCTGAATCGGATGTAATTCCCCGATCTTTCGTATCGGCTGCGCAAAAAATCCCTAAACCTCCGGGGCGAATCCCCGACTGACATTGCGAGCACCGCTGCGAGCGGTGCGTGATGGTCATTGGGAGGGGCGGCAGATGGTCGCGATCGTAGCGGGCAACGGACTTGGGCTTGAGCGCAGTTCGGCGAGGCTCTTGGGAAGCCAGGGGCAGCTCGGCTCAGCCTTCCTGGGCCGCAACAACGAACTCGTCACCGTCAATGCCGCGACGGGCAACCTCATCATCCAGAACACGGACGAAGTCCTTGTCGGGCGCGGTCCGGATTCGGTCTTCAACCGCACCTACAACAGCCTGGGCAACTACACGAACCTCGACGGAACGCTCGATGCCGACGAATGGCTGAGCGGCACCCAGCGCAAGATCGTCCTGTCGGGCACCGGGAATGCCGCGGGCAGCACGGCCACGCTGACCGACTGGGACGGCTCGGTGGTGGTCTTCACCTACGACACCGGCTCGGGCACCTACAAGGCGACCGAGAACCCCTACCGCGACGACAAGCTGACCTGGTCGGCCAACATCTTCACCTGGACCGAGGGCCAGTCTCGCCTGGTGCAGACCTTCGCCAGCAACATCGGCGGGCGGATCGTCAGCGCCTACGACGCGGACATGAATTCCGACGGGGTCACCCCCGCCAACCTGATCACCTATACCTATGATCTGGCGACCACCGCGGGCAAGCTCACCCGGGTCACGACTTCGAACAGCACGGGGTCGCAATTCAACTACACCGACCTGAACTATACCGGCGGCAACCTCACTTCGCTGGTGACGTCGTACTACGACACCGTCACTTCGACCAACAAGACGCTGACCCGCACCACCTATACCTACGACAGTGCCAGCCCGAAGCGCCTGTCGACCGTCACCGTCGATCTGACTCCCGACGTGACCGGCGATTCGGCCACCTACACGACGACCTACGGCTACAAGGACGCCAGCTCCAAGCTCGTCACCTCGATCCAGCAGAGCGACGGCACCAATTTCGTCATCGCCTACGACGGATCGAACCGCGTCAGTTCGGTCACCCAGACCGCATCGAGCGGCGTCACCCGGGTCACGACATTCGCCTACGATACGACGAACCGGGTGACCACGATCACCGATCCGCTGTCGAACGTCTACAAGATGACCTACGACACGGCGAACCGGCTGACCAAGGTCGAGGAGCCCGCGCCGGTCACCGGCGGCAATCCTTCGCTCCGCACCTTCGCCTATAATGCGAACGGCGACGTAACCAAGATCCTGATCTTCGACAACGCGGCCAGCGTCGGAACCGATTCTCTCGCGATCACGTACCAGGCCTTCAATTACGACGCGGTCGGCAATGTCGTCGAGCGCGTCGACGGCGCGAACCGATCGGTGTTCTTCACCTACGGGTCGCAGAACGAGGTCCTGACCGAGACGCATTACACGGGGCTCGACGCCAACGGCCTCGCCGACGGCACGGCCCCGTCGGGCGCGATGGTGGTTCACTACGTCTACGACGATGCCGGGAACAACGGCGTCAATGATGACGGCACGACCTATTCGGGCTCCAACACCGCCGACATTGCCGAGAAGCACCTGCGCTTCCGCATCAGCGCGGAAGGGCGCGTGAGCGAATACCGCTACGATGCGACCGGCCAGTTGACCGCCCGGATCGACTATGCCGGCACGCTGTACGCCGGCTCGACCTGGACCGAGGCGGCGCTGGCTTCCTGGGTGTCGGGAACGGCCGACAAGGCGCAGGCCCAGCGGACCGACTATACCTACGACTTCCGCGGCAACCTGGCCAGCGTTCGGAGCTTCTCGTCCACCAACAGCGGCTCGGGCGCCGGGGACACGGCGCAGGACTACACCCTGGTCACCTATGTCTACGACCAGTTCGGCAAGCTGCTGAAGAAGCTGGGATCGGGCACCAACGGTCTGGGCGGCGAGCCTGCTGCGGTGTGGGAGACCTTCAGCTACGACGGCCTCGGCCGGATGATCGGCTCGACCGATCTCTACGGCCAGACGACGACGATCACCTACACCGATGCGTCGCGGATCACCGAAATTTCGACGCCGAACGACGTCAAGCACACGCTGACCCACAATGTCGCCGGCGAGCTCCTGACCGATGCCGTCAGCGGCTCCGGCATCACCACCGGCACCACCGCCTACGCCTACGACAATCTCGGCAGGCTGCGGATGACGACCGACGCGCTGGGGGTGAAGACCTACTATGTCTACGACAAGCAGAACCGCCTGACCGCCCGGATCGACGGCGACGGTTCGATGACCGAGTTCAAGTACGACGGCGCCGACCGCGTGATCGCCCAGGTCGCCTACAGCACGGCGGTTTCCGCCGGCAACCTGACGACCTTGGGCACGGTCGCCACCAATACCGAGGTCGCCGCGATCCGGCCGACCGCGGCGGCGGCGGATCGCTGGGCCTGGACGGTCTACGACCGCTCCGGCGCGGTGGTCGGGACGATCGACGCGGGCGGTGCGGTCACCAAGCTGGTCTACGATGGCGCGGGCCGGCTGACCGGCACGACGCAATATGCCAACCTCCTGGCGGCGGCCACGGTCAACGGTTCGGACGGGATCAGCGGCTATCGCAGCTCGCTGCCGACCACGCTGACGCTGCCCGCCGCCGATTCCGCCAACGACCGCAGGTCGCGCGGATTCTTCGACAGCGACGGCCTGCTGGTCGGCTCGCTCGACGCCGACGGCTATCTGACCGAGATCCTGTACGACAAGGCCGGACGGAAGACCGAGACGGTCCGCTATTCGGGCGTCACCTCGTCGACCCATTGGGCAAGCGGGACCTTCGCCCAGCTCAAGGGCAGCGTGACGCTGTCGAGCGCGAACGACATCCACAACTACTGGCTCTACGACGGCCGGGGCCGGGTCGGCGCAACGATCGACGGCGAGGGCAACGTCACGCGGCTGCACTACACCGCGCGCGGAGACGTGGACCAGCAGGTCGTCGGCCAGAAGGTGACCGCCGGCACGAGCTACACGCTCGCGAGCCTGCCGTCCGCGACGGGGACGCTCGAGACGACGCGCTATTACCGCAACGCCGCCGGCCAGGTCACTTCGCAGGAGCGGACGCTGGCCGGCGGCACCGAGACCACCGCCTATGCCTACGACACCCGCGGCCGCCTGCTTGCCCAGACGGTTTCCGAGACGATCTCGAGCGAAACCCGGACCCACGCCTTCCGCTACGATGTGAAAGGCCGGCTCGTCGGGGAGCTCGGCGGCATCGGCAGCGCCGCCCTGGCAGCGCTGGGCGGTTCCCCCACGCCGGCCCAGATCGACGCGGTCTACGCCACCTACGGGACGACCTATCAATACGACCTCGCCGACCGGCTGATCCAGCGCGTCACGCCCGACGGCACGGGGGCGGGCGGGGCCAGGACGCTCTACTACTACGATGGCGACGGCCAGCTCCGCTATCAGGTCAACGCGGTCGGCGAGGTCACCGAGTATCGCTATTCGGTGGGTGAAAGCCGCACCGACGTGATCGTCTACGGCACGCGGATCTCGGGCGGGACGCTCGCGACCCTGACCGGCGGCCTGGTCACGGCGGCGATCACCAATGCCGTCGGCGCGATCGCCAACCCCAGCCTCGATAGCCGGACGCAGGCGGCCTACGACGTGCTCGGGCAGCTCACCAATTCCTACGGCCCGAACTATGTCGGCACGCCGACCGCCGACAACTACACGATCGAGACCTACAACGCCTTCGGCGCGCTCCTGGCCGACAAGCAGCCGACCGGCCTGTCCGGCACGCCGTGGGACACCACGACCTACGCCTACAACCGCCGCGGGCTCGTCTCGTCGGTGACGGAGAACGTGTCCGGCAGCACCCTCGGGTCGCAGCAGGCGGTCTATTCCTACGACGCCTTCGGCCGCAAGGTCGGAGAAGCGCCCAACGCCACCGACGCGCGCTCGCGCAGCTTCGCCTACGACCGGGCGAGCCGCCTCGTCAGCCAGTCGGACTATCTCGGGCTGACCACGGGCCTGACCTATGACGCGCGCTCCAACGTCCTCTCGTCGACCGATCGCGTGGGCAAGACGACGACGTTCAGCTATGACCAGTTCAACCGCAACGTCACGACCACGACGCCCGAGGGGGTGTCGAGCTCGGTCCGCAAGAACGCCTACGGCCAGACCATCCTGATCACCGATGGGGCCGGGCGCACCACAAGCTACACCTACGACAAGAACGGCAACCTCAAGACCGTTACCGACGCAGCGGGCACCACGACCTACACCTACGACAATGCCGACCGCCTGATCGACGTCATCGACGCCAAGGGCGTCGATACGCACTACACCTATGATGCGGTTGGGCGCGTCCTCACGCGGGTCGGCGACTACGGCTCGGGCAGGCTCAACCTCACCACCACCTATGCCTATGACGCCAAGGGCCAGCAGACCACGGTCACGGATGCGGCGGGCGTCGTCACGACCTATGCCTACGACCTGAAGGGGCAGCGGACGCGCGTCGTCCAGGATGCGGGGTCCGGCAAGCTCAATCTGACGACCGACTTCGTCTACCGGGCCGACGGCACGCTGCTGTCGCAGACCGATGGGGTCGGCACGGCGGCGCAGTGCACCACGGCATTCACCTACGACACGCTCGGCCGCCTGGCGAGCCGGACGGACGATGCGGGCAGCGGGAAGCTCAACCTCGTCACCTCGTACAATTACGACGCGAACGACAACCTGGTCGCCCAGACCGATCCGCTCGGGCGGGTGACGCGCTTCGTCTACGACAAGAACGACCGCCTGATCCTGTCGATCGATGCCGAAGGCGGCGTGGTCCAGAACGGTTACGACAATGAAGGGCGGGTCGTCTGGACCCGCAGATTCGCGGCCGCGCTCAGCACCGGGCAGCGGGCGACGCTGGCGGATCCCGCCCAGGACAACCAGTGGAACACCGTGGCCGCCGACGGCAGCGGCAACCTGACCTTCACCAAGTGGACGCGCAACGTCTCGACCGGGGCCGTGACCTCGGTCACCGCGACCACGCTGGCCGCGAGTTCCGCCGACGAGATCGCGCGGACGCTCTACGACGGGGACGGCCGCGCCGTCTATCACGTCGATGCGGAGGGCTTCGTTGTCCGGAACGCCTATGACGGCGCGGGCAACGTCATCAAGACCTGGCGCTACGCCGCCGCCGTCACGGTATCGAACGGCACGACCAAGACGGCGCTCGATGCGCTGGTCCCCGCGGGAGATCCCTCTACCGCGGTCATCACGGCCTATGCCTACGATTCCGCGAACCGCCTGACCGACACGACCGACGGCGAAGGCGTCGTGACGCATTACGTGCTGGATGCCCTCGGCCAGATCACCGACGTCCACGTCGCCTATGGGACTGCCGACGTTTCGATAATCCACCGGGTGTTCGACAACGTCGGGCGCGTGACCAGCGAAACGCGCGCCTATGGCCGGTCGGAAGCGGCGACGACCGCCTTCGGCTACGATGCCCTGGGCCGGGCCGTCAGCGTCACCGACCCGCGCGGCTACGTCACCATCCGGACCTTCGACAATCTCGGCCGGATGCTCAGCCAGACGGTGCCGCTCGACGCTTCGCACAATGCCACGACCGCCTTCGGCTACGACGCCCTGGGCCGGGCCGTCAGCGTCACCGATGCGCGCGGCTATGCCAGCACCCGGACTTTCGACGGGCTGGGCCGGATGTTGAGCGAGACGGTCCCGCTCGACGCCTCGCACAGCGCGACGACCTATTGGCAGTACGATGCCGCAGGCAACCAGGTGAAGGTCACCGATCCGCGCGGCAACGCCGGATATTTCTATTACGACGGAGTCAACCGGCTGGTCCGTCAGGTCGATGCCGAAGGCTATGTGACCGAGACGACCTATTCGGCCGGCGATCAGGTCGCCAGTGTGAAGCGCTACTACAACAAGGCCGGCAACCTCGGCAGCATCTCGGTGACGGTGCAGCCCACCGTCACCACGCACGCCAAGGACGCGACTACCAGCTTCACCTACGACAAGGTCGGTCAGCTGAAGACGACCACCGATGCCGAAGGGGCCACGGAGAGCTTCACCTACGACGCCTTCGGCAACCGGACCGCCATGACGAACAAGCTCGGTGGAACGACCACCTACGGCTATGATCGCCGCGGACTGGTGACCCTCGAAACCAAGGCCATGGCGGCCTACGATTACGCCGGCACCCAGATCCTCACCGAGGTGCAAACCACCTACGCTTACGACGCGCGCGGCAACCTGCGCGCCAGGGTGGAAGGGGCCAACGTCCCGACCGGCACGAACATGAGCTATGCCAAGCTCACCACGACCTACACCTACGACAAGCTCGATCGGCTGCTCACCCAGACCGATCCGGCGTTCATGGGCCAGACGCCGGTTACCGCCTGGGGATACGACAAGGCCGGCAACGTCATCGTGCAGACCGCGGCCGACGGGGGCAAGACCTACAGCTTCTACGACTACAACAACCGCCGCACGCACGAAATCTCGCCGATGGGCACCCTCACCAGGTGGGAGTTCGACGCAGCGGGCAACCTGGTCGATCAGAAGGTCTTCGCGACCGCGGTTTCCCTGCCCGGCTCACCGGGCGGAACGCCGCCCGCGGGCACCGGCGCCTACCGCGAGACGCAGTTCGCCTACGATCGCAACAACCGCGTGATCCAGAGCACGATCGTGAACGTGCGGACCGGCGCCTACAACGGTTCGAGCTATGTCACCGCCGCCGGGCAGAACCTGACCAGCTACAACGAATACGACGCGGCCGGAAACCTGATCAAGGAGACCGACGCCAACGGCGCGGCGGTCTATCACTGGTACGACCGGAACGGCCGCGAAAGCGCCAAGCTGGACCAGGAACGCGCCCTGACCACCTGGACGCGCGACACCAACGGGAATGTGGTGAGCGAGACGCGCTTCGCGGCGATCCACACCGCCACGCCCGATCCCTATGGCGCCGCCCCGGCAGGCTCCGCCACCGCCGGCGACCGCACGACGACCTTCACCTACGATCGGATGGGCCGCCGCCTGACCGAAACCCGGGCGGGCGTGGTGGGCTACCTGGTGAGCGGCGCGGGCGCGCTGTCGGTGGATTCGCGGGCCGCGACGGTCGCCTATGCCTACAACGCCCTGGGCGAGGTCACGAGCAAGATCGAGTCGTCCGGCGATCGGACCGACTACGTCTACGACAACCAGGGCAGGCTGGTCCGCCAGCTCGATCCGGTGGCCGCCGATTTCAATTCGAGCGGCGCCGCCACCGCGCGCCACGTCACCTATTTCTACTACGACGCCAACGACAACCTGGTCCGCACGGTCGAGCGGGGCGAGGCCGGCTCCACCACGCCGACCACCGGCGGGGGCTATGCCACCGGCTATTCCTCGGCGGACGATCACGTCACGCGGCTCGGCTACGACGGCCGCGTGCTCCAGTGGACGATCGACGCCGCGGGCGGGCAGCGCTACTCCAAGTACGATGTCATGGGCCGGCGTACCCATGACTACTACCAGCGGGCCAATTCCGCGGGCGTGGTCGATACCGTCGATGCCGTCTACGACGGCACCCTGGCCAGCTACGACCTGGCGGGCCGCGTCACGGCGCAGTGGCAGGCCAACCAGAACGGCTCGGGCAACTGGATCGCCAACGGACCGGCCACCCAGTTCAGCTACAACGCCTTCGGCGAGGTTACCGCCAAGATCATCGGCGGCTACACCCAGGAAAGCTTCGAATACGACAACGCCGGCCGCGTGGTGAAGACCACCGGCGGCGACGGCGTGATGAAGTTCGCGGTCTACGACGCCAACGGCAACGCCACGCTGCTGCTGCAGTCGAACGGCCGCAACATGGCGTCCGACACGGTGGACACGGCGCTGTCCTACGTCGGCGCGGTCACCGCGATGACGGCGAGCGATGTCGTCGCGACGATCACGGTCTACGACAAGCGCAACATGGCCGTCGCCACGCACGAGCCCGGCCGCCAGATCGCCAATGCCGCGAACCTCGCCACCACGGTCACCCAGACGCTGGTGCGCAGTCAGACCTACAACACCTTCGGCGAGATCGCCTCCGAGACCGACGCGCGCGGCAACACCACCAGCTACGCCTACAACGCGATGGGCCGGCTCACGCAGAAGCAGAGCCCCTATGTCGACGTCACCGGCGAGAACGGGGTGACCGCCTCGGCCCGTCCTACCGAGAACTACGCCTACGACATCTCCGGCCGCCTGGTCGGATCGCAGAACGCCAATGGCTTCTGGACCACCAGCAGCCTGCTCGGCGGGACCGGGTACGGCGGCAGCGAGGTCAAGGTCCTCAAGGTCTTCAACCCCGACAGCTCGATCACCGAGGCGCGCTACGACGTGTTCGGCAACGCCCGCGCCCAGCTCGACGGGCTCGGCCGCCTGACCGCCTATGGCTACGACAAGGCCGGCAACCTCACCCAGATCACGCGGCCGGGGGGCCTGGTCGACTACTACGCCTACGACGTGCTCGGCCAGCGGGTGAAGCACTGGGACAACGTGCGGACGGCGCCGGTCTACGGCGAGCCGGTCCATGTCAGCCAGGGCTACTACGATGCGAAAATCGGCTGGGTCGATACGTCCTACTGGTACACCCCGGTCGTCGGCACGGTTCCCCTGGCCGAGACGACCGACTACGACACGGCCGGCCGCGTCACCAGGCAGGTGAGCTTCGCGGGCGACGTGACGGCCTATGCCTATAGCTGGACCGGCACCGCCAACGCCGGCCTGGGCCTGACCGGCGCCTGGACCAAGACCGGCAGCTACGCCACGGGCAAGACCTCGTCGGAGACCACCGACGCCTTCGGCCGGATGCTCGCCCGCACCGACCTCGGCGGGCACACCTACGCCTATACCTACAACCGCGCGGGGCAACTGGTCCTCCAGACCAACTCGGCCGGGCAGAACATCGCCTATACCTATTACAACACCGGCCGCATGGCGACGATGTTCGACAACTCGGCGCCGCCGGGAACCTATTCGAGCGCGAGCGTCGACGGCACCTACACCTACGATGCCGAAGGCAACCGGACCTACGAGAAGCTGGTCGGCACTTCGACCTGGTACGACAGCTACTCCGGCTACGGCGGCACGACGACCACGACCTACCAGGAAGGCCAGGGCACCTACGACGCGCTGAACCGGCTGCGGACCTTCACCGAGTGCGGGGGCCTCGGGCAACGGGGCGGTCGCGCCGGCCGAACCCGGGCGCTGGCGGCGCCGCGGCTCAGCGGCGGACCATGCCCCTGGGCTTGACGATGCCGAGGTCGAGGTGGCTGACCACGCCGGGCTTTGCGTCGACCACGGCCTGGACTGCCGTGGCGCCGACCAGGCCGGTCCAGGGCAGGCCCAGGAACGGGCGGCGGCCGTCCTCGGCCTCGGCGCCCATCAGCTTCACCTCCAGCGCCGGATCGCCGAGGATGCGCACGCGGTAGCAATCCTCGCCGACTTCCCAGAGCGGCTCCAGGTCGGTGCCGAGCTGCCAGTAGAAGTGATAGACGACCAGCGGCTTGCCCGCTACCCAAGCGGTCCATTCGTAGTGCTGGCCGCCGACCGTGCCCTGCTTCACCTCGCCGAATTCGTGGGTGATGTCCTTGAGCGCCTTCGACACCTCGAACTTCACGGTGACCTCCTCGATCTCCTTGCCGAGCACCTCGGCGACCATCGCCATCGAGGAGTAGAAGTACTGGTAGGTGGTGGGCGAGCGGCGCGGGTTGGCCAGCAGGTGTTCGGGGTCCTGGCCGAAGCCCATGACCTCGGTGTAGATCATCGGGCTCCTCACCTTGTCGATGATCTCGGTGACCTCTACGCAATCGATTCGGTCGCAGAGGCGGATCAGGGTGATCGGCAGGATATCGCCGGAGAAGCCGGGGTGGACGCCGCAGCCGTGGAACGAGGTGCCGCCCTTGGCGCAGGCTGCCTCGACCTTGGCCTGGACCTCGGGGAACCACTTGTTCGGCAGGAACGGCCCGGCGGGCGAGATGACGTTCTTGCCCGAGGCGAGCAGGCGGCAGACCATGTCGACCGTATCGTCCGCCATGTTGAGCGGCGAGAACAGCACGGCATCGGCGTCCATCGCGATGATCGCTTCCTGGTCGTCGGTGCAGAGCACGCCGGTCCTGGGCAGGCCGACGATGTCGCCGGCATCGACGCCGACCTTGTCGGGGTTGAACACCAGCACGCCGGCCAGGTCGATCACCGGGTTCCGGATGAAGTGCTTGAGCGCGGCCTTGCCGACGACGCCGGTGGCCCACTGGATGACGCGGTATTGCTTCTCGGACATCGGCTCTCTCCCGGATTGTGCTTAGTTGAGCCCGCGGACCTGGCCGCCGTCGACGCGGTAGTTCGCCCCGGTGACGAAGCCCGAGCGCGGGCTGGCGAGGGTGCAGATGACCAAGGCGAGGTCATCGGGGGTGCCGAGCCGGCCGGCGGGCGGGACGACGAAGACGCCGTCGGCGGCGAAGTGCTCGGTGAGCTCCTCGATCGTGGCCTCGGGGTTGCCGTACTTGATCCGCCCGAAGCGGACGAGGCCGTCGACCGCGATGATCCCGGGCGAGACGGTGTTGACCGTGACCCCGACGCCCTTGAGCGATCCGGCCAGGCTGACGGTGTAGTTGTTCAGCCCCGACTTCGCGACCGAATAGTCCGCGCCGACGTTGTTCGGCTGGACCGCGACCGCGCTGGAGACGTTGATCACCCGGCCGAACCGCGCCTCGACCATGGCCGGCACCGCGAGATGGCAGAGCCGGATCGCGGCCAGGGCATTGGCATTGTAGTTCGAGATGTAGTCGTCGGGCGAAATCTCGATCGGCGACTTCGAGGTGTTGCCGGTCGAAGAGCCGCCGGCATTGTTGATCAGGATCTCGATGTTCCCGCCGAGCGCCGTGACGGCCTCGGCATGGACCGCCTTGCAGGCCTCGTCGGTGGAGAGATCGCCGATCGCGACCCCCGCCGCGCCGATCTCCCTGGCGACCGCCTTGGCCCGGGCGCGGTCGCGGCCGTGGACCAGGACCTGGGCGCCTTCCTCGGCGAGCATGCGGGCGACGGCGGCGCCGATCCCGCTCGAGCTGCCGGTGACGAGCGCGCGGCGGCCGGTGAGTTGCAGGTCCATGGTGATCCTCTCCTTGTCTTGGAGACTAGGTATGGCCGGCAATCCTGAATGCGTACCCCCATTTGGGAACATGAGTCCGTGCGGTGTCGGGAAACCTTTCCCCGCTCCGCCGGTTTGATTAGCACTGCCAGCGATGACCGAACCGCACTATCTCTCCGGCCGCCTCCTGCTGGCCATGCCCGGCATGTTCGACCCCAATTTCGACCATGCGGTCATCGCGATGTGCCAGCACGACGAGAACGGCGCCTTCGGGATCGGGATCGGCCATCTGCGCGCCCAGATGAGCTTCCGCGAGCTGCTCGAGGATGTCGGGATCGATCCCGGCGAAGCGCCGGACCGCCCGGTCCATCACGGCGGTCCGGTCGAGCCGGGGCGAGGCTTCGTGCTGCATTCGGACGACTGGTCGAGCGGCGAGACGATCCTGGTCGAGGGCCTGTGCTCGGTCTCCGCCTCGCTCGACATCCTCCGCGCGATCGCCGCGGGAACCGGCCCGGCGCGATGGCTGATCGCCCTGGGCTATGCGGGGTGGGGCGCGGGCCAGCTCGACGGCGAGATGCGCCACCACGGCTGGTACGCCGCCGGCGGCCGGCCGGGCATCCTGTTCGACCTGCCCGCCGAGGCGCGCTGGCAAGCGACCTGGAAGGCCGAGGGCATCGATCCCGCCTTGCTGGCTACGGTAACCGGCCAGGCCTGATTCACTGACCTGGCAGCGGGGCTGCGGCTTAGCTGCAGGCCCAGTTCTCGGCGCGATCGGCGTCGAGGCCCGCGGCCTTGAGCTTGGCATGCGTCGGTTCGGGGCAGAGCAGGAAGCTGCGCTCGAGGCCCTTCATCTGGCTGAACCGGTTGGCGACGAGCGTTCGCGGCGCCTCGCCTTTCTCGACCCATGCCACGAGACTGTCGAGCAGGTGCTCGTCGAGGTCGGTCGGTCCGGGCCCGCCGGCGCAGTGCAGCATGCCGGGCACGGCATAGGCGCGGACCCAGTTGGCGGAATCGGCGAAGCGCCTGGTCAGCGCGGCATAGGCGTCCATGGTCTCGAGATAGCCCATGGCCTGGTCGTTCACGCCGTGGAAGATGATCATCTTGCTGCCGCTCTTCGCCAGGGCGCCGAAGTCCATCGGATCGTCCATGGGATTGTCTTCGCCGTTGCGCGTGGCGATCCGCACCAGCTCGGTGTCGTTGCTCTTCCAGTAGTCGAGCGACGGGGTCATCGAGCGGGCATTGGTGTCGGCCATGATGTGGAAGAACGGCGCGCCGATCCGCTGGAGGTCGGCGGTCGGCATCTGGTTCGTGCCCTTCCACGGCGGAGGCGTCGATCCCAGCAGGAAGCCCGACCAGGACCCGACGTCGGTGATCGGGAAGCCGGGATGGACCACCGCGCCGTGGAGCCCCGGGCCCTTGTAAGTGTGCGGCGTGCTGATCAGGTTGAAGGTCGCGATCTGGGCCGGGGTGAAGCCGACCTTGGCGAGCACGGCGGGATCGAACCGGGCGATGTTGCGCTGGTCGGAGATGATTCCGTCGGCGGCGCCGTCGGAAGTATCGTAGGCGGCGAGAATCGCCGCGCGCGCCTGCTTCATTAGTTCGGGCGAGATCCAGCCCTCCGGATGGTTCTGGAGATGCCTGACGATGGTGAAGACGTGCGCCTTGAAGGCCGAATTGGGGAGCGGGGTGGCGCCGACGATGAATCCGTCGAAATCCTCGCCCCCGTTGCGCCGCGCATTGCCCAGTCCCATCTGGCCGCCGCCCGAACAGCCGCTGATATAGCGGCGGATCTGCGGCCGGCCGTAGTAGGACCGGGTGATCGCCTGGGTCGCCGCGGCGGTGACGCGCACTCCGCGCCCCATGAAGTCGGCGAGCCGGGCCGGATCGCTCTTGAAGCTGAAGTCGGCGCCGTTCTTCGCGCCGGAGCCGCCATCGCTGCCGGATACCGCATAGCCCTTGCGGAGCAGCTCGGGGGTCATGGTCGGAAGCAGGCCTGCCGCCCCGCCGACGCCGAGGTAGAGGTAACGGCCGTTGAAATTGTTGGGCAGCGCCAGGACGAACAGCACCTTGTTCGGCCCGGGGTTCTGCGTCGTGACATAGCCGTTGACGCGGCAGCCGCTGTAATCGCGCGCGGCGAAGGCCACGGTGGTTCCGGGCGGGGCCATCGCCTGCATCGTCGCGGTGTCGCATTGCTCGGACGGAGCCGCGGCGGGGGCATTGGCGGCGGAGGCGGTTGCGCTCGTCCCCAGGGCGATCGCCCCCGCGGTCGCCATCATCAGCAGCTTCGAGCGCATCGTTCTCTCCCGAATATCCCTGGGGCTTTGCGTACCCTATGATCGAAAAATGCCAGTGAGAGCGGAATGCGGCAATACCCGCTGAATGCAGATCATCTCTCCGGACGCCCGGAAGTGGCTGCAGATCGTCCAGCCGCCGTGCGCGTTCGGCTCCGGATCCAGGGCAAAAAATGGCCGGAGCGACATGGCAGCGCTCCGGCCGAGTTAGGGAGAGATACATCGGCCAGGATACCGATGGCGCAGGGTTGACGCTGGGTCAGCGCTGCGACTACACCGTAGCTAATGAGAATCGTTCTCAGTTGCAATAGGAAAAATGATCATGGGCGATTTCAGAGGCTTGAGGCCGATTTCTCCCAGCCGCTGCGCAAAAATGATGCAGAGTGATTCGCTGGGTCGGCTTCTTGCCAGGCCCCCTTGCGCCTCGCTTGCCGCGGCCTTCGCCCTGATCGCGATTCCCGCCGTCCCGTCTTCATAACCAGAACCGCCAGAGGAGCCTTTGCCATGTACGAATTCGTCGACCGTCCGGTCACCAGCCTCGATCATGGCGGGCGCTTCCTCGTCTGGTCGATGCGTTCCTGGGTCAAGGCCATGGGCGACCGGACCTGCCCGGCGGGCAGCATCGCTCCTGCTTTCGGGCAGTGGCGGATGCTGCCGGGCCTCCAGCCGTTCCTGCGGGTGATGACGCTGTTCAACCGCCACGGGCTCGAAAATTTCCAGTTCTGCGCCCTGCCGTGCAACCATATCTCGGAGCACGAGGCGATCATCGTCAGCCTGTTGTGCAACCTGCGCGACGGGCGGCCGGGCCTGGTCCACGACACCCTGACCCTGCTGGTCGAGGAAGAGGCGCTGCCCGACCTGCTGACCGCGCTGACCGCGCTGGGCCAGGCGATGGACACGGCGGCAATCTATCCGGTGCGGCGTACCGGCATCTCGCCTCAACCCGCTCCGCGCGCCGACAACGACCGGCCGTAGCGCTCGCGCACCAGGGCGATGAACGGGCTGGCTTCGTAGCGCAGCGCGCTGGAGCCGGCCGCGTAGAGCAGGCCGATCTCGCGCTGGAGGTCGAAGTCGGCGACGCGGACGAACTTGGCGCGCTGGTCCTGGGTGGGATCGCCGAAGCTCTCGGGCATCATCCCGATCCCCGCGCCCGAGCGGACCATGGCCAGGACCCGCGCATCGTCGGTGGTCTTGAGCACGAAGCTCGGGCGCACGCCGCGGGTGGTGAAGAAGCGGTCGATCTCGGGCAGGGCCTCGCAGTGGCGGCGCACCACCATGCGGTCCCCGGCGAGCTGCTCGGCCTCGACCGTTTCGAGGTTGGCCAGCGGGTGCTCGGCGGGGAGGACCATCAGGTAGCGCTCGCTGCGCAGCGCCTCGGGGCGGAAGCGCGCATGATGCGGGCGGATCACGGTCAGCGCGATGTCGAGCCGGCCGCGGTCGAGCCGCTCGGCGAGGTCGCGTTCGGAGCCGTCGAGGAGCTCCAGCACTTCAGGCCCGCCGATGCGGCGATGGCGCGCGACCAGGTCTTCGAGGATCGCGGTCGGGATCGTCCGCAGCACGCCGACGCGCAACACCCGCGGTTCGGGGGCGCCGGTCAGTTCCTGCAAGGCCAGGTCGTATTCCGCCGCGATTCGCCGCGCCCGCAGCAGGAAGCGGCTGCCCGCCGGGGTCAGCGCGACGCGCTTGGTGTCGCGGTCGAACAGCCGCGCGCCCAATTGGCGTTCGAGCTTGGCGATGCCGGCTGAGAGGGTGGGCTGGGTGACGCTGACCTGCTTGGCCGCGCGGCTGAAGTTGCCGCTTTCGGCCACTGCCAGAAAGTACCTTAGCATGTAGCGATCGATCATAGACAATGTCTATGATGAAACCGGCGATCTTTCAATTTTTCTTGAGCGCCGGGGCCGGGTAAGGGTGGGGCAACAGGAGAGGATGCGAATGACCGCCCCCGTACTCGGCACCAAGCTCAATCTCGACAGCCCCGAGGCACGCGCCCGGGATGCCCATAACCGCGCGCTGGCTGAAGAACTGCGCGAACGGGTGGCGGAAACCGCGCTGGGCGGCGACCAGAAGTCCCGCGACCGGCACACCAGCCGCGGCAAGCTGCTCCCCCGCGACCGGGTCGAGCGCCTGCTCGATCCCGGCTCGCCGCTGCTCGAGCTCGGCCAGCTCGCGGCCTTCGGCAAGTACGGCGAGAACATTCCCGGCGCCGGGATCATCACCGCGATCGGCCGCGTCTCCGGCCGCCAGTGCATGATCGTCTGCAACGATGCGACGGTGAAGGGCGGGACCTATTACCCGACCACGATCAAGAAGCACCTCCGCGCCCAGGAGATCGCCGAGGTCAACCACCTGCCGTGCATCTACCTGGTCGATTCGGGCGGCGCCAACCTGCCCCACCAGGCCGAGGTCTTCCCCGACCGCGACCACTTCGGCCGGATCTTCTTCAACCAGGCGAACATGAGCGCCAAGGGCATCGCCCAGGTCGCCTGCGTGATGGGAAGCTGCACGGCTGGCGGGGCCTATGTCCCCGCCATGTCGGACGAGACGGTGATCGTGAAGGAGCAGGGCACGATCTTCCTCGCCGGCCCACCGTTGGTGAAGGCCGCGACCGGAGAGGAGATCAGCGCCGAGGACCTGGGGGGCGGCGATCTCCACACCCGCAAGTCGGGCGTCGCCGACCATCTGGCCGAGGACGACGAGCACGCCCTGACCATCGTGCGCGACATCATGAGCCACCTCGGCCCGGTCCACGACAACGGCCTGCCGCTCCGCGAGCCGCGCCCGCCGAAGTATGCGGCGGAGGAATTGTACTCGATCATCCCCGAGGACGTGCGCGAGCCCTACGACGTCCACGAGGTCATCGCCCGGATCGTCGACGGCAGCGAGTTCCATGAATTCAAGGCGCTCTACGGCTCCACCCTGGTCTGCGGCTTCGCCCACATCTGGGGCACGCCGGTGGCGATCCTCGCCAACAACGGCATTCTGTTTTCTGAGTCCGCGCAGAAGGGCGCGCATTTCATCGAACTCGCCTGCCAGCGCAGGATCCCGCTGCTGTTTCTCCAGAACATCTCGGGCTTCATGGTCGGCGGCAAGTACGAGGCGGAAGGCATCGCCAAGCACGGCGCCAAGCTGGTCACCGCCGTCGCGACCGCGACCGTGCCCAAGATCACCGTGCTGATCGGCGGCTCCTTCGGCGCGGGCAACTACGGCATGTGCGGCCGCGCCTACGATCCGCGCTTCCTCTTCACTTGGCCCAACGCGCGCATCAGCGTGATGGGCGGCGAGCAGGCGGCCTCCGTCCTGGCGACGGTCCACCGCGACGCCGCCAAGTGGGACGAGCGCGAGGCCGAGGCCTTCAAGGCCCCGATCCGCCAGAAATACGAGGACGAGGGCAACCCCTACTACGCCACGGCCCGGCTGTGGGACGACGGGGTGATCGATCCGGCGCAGACCCGCGATGTGCTGGGGCTGGCGCTGGCGGCGAGCCTGGAAGCGCCGATCCCGGAGGCGCCCCGGTTCGGCGTGTTCAGGATGTGAGCGGGTCGGCTCCCAGATCACTCAAGCGCGATCTCGGCTGTGTCGGGGCGATACTGCTCGTCATCGCCGCTGGCGTTTTGCTGCACTACCTGCCGGTGATGCAGCAAAAATGGCTAGCCAAAGACTTGATCCGCGAGAATCTGGACATGACCTATCGAGGCTATCGGGACGTGACGATCGTCAAATCATCAGACCGATCAAACTATGCCGGATTATTCAATCTCGCTGGCCTCGCCAAAGAGTACTGGGATTTTTGCCTTCTGGTCGATGCGAAATCTCCGAGCGGACGCGTTGAGACCCAGACATTTCGCGCAGGCGGGGACCGCGCGAAGAAGGAAATGACCTTACGCAAAGTCCCGGACTTCGACCGGTGCCGTTCTGATCAAGCAGGATAACAGAGATGATCCAATCCCTCCTCATCGCCAACCGCGGCGAGATCGCCTGCCGGATCATCCGCACCGCGCGGCGGCTCG